>JAYVRQ010000527.1:0-4143 GCA_043776145.1 Chthoniobacteraceae bacterium | reverse complement strand
CGCCACCGCACAAGCGCTAGATTCCTTCACCGCCGCACCTTGCACTCACTTCCTTCGTCTTGCTCCGTCGGCGACAGTTTCAATAGAACATGCGCTAGTCTAGCGCATCCCCGAGCCAGCGCAGATATTTCTCGGGACCGTCGGCGATTCGCAACGCGAGGCACTCGGGCACGTCGTAGGGATGCAGCTCGGTGAGGCGCGTTTGCAGCGTGTGAAAATGGCCGTAGTCCGTTTTCAAAATCGCCATCGCCTCGGCGGACGTTTGCACTTTTCCCTCCCAGCGAAAGATCGACTCGATGACCGGGATGATGTTCCCGCACGCCGCAAGTTTTTCCTCCACGAGCGTCGTCACGATGCGGCGCGCGCATTCCGCATCCGGGAAAGTCGCGAAGACAACGAGGGCTTCGCCGGACATCAGGCCAGTTGCGCGACGAGCGCGGAGTGCCGCGTGATCCAGCCGCCACCGAGCACTTCGTCGCCGCGATAACACACCGCCGCCTGACCCGGCGTGACCGCGCGCGTCGGCGTGTGCAGCCGCACGCGCGCCTCGCCGTTTTCACCGGGGAAAACGGTCGCCGCCGCGCCCGCGTGGCCGTAGCGGATTTTCACCGTCACGTCGAAGGGGTCAGTTCGTGAATCTTGCGCGCTGGCATCTTCACCGGAACGGGAAACGTCGTCCGCGCAAGATTCACGGACTGACCCCGCCGCCCCATGCCAGATCGTGTTGTTCATCTCAAATTCCTCTGTCACCAAATCCTCCGCGTCGCCCACGATCACGCGGCTCGTCGCCGGGTCGATGTCGATGACGTAACGCGGCTGCGCACTTCCGCCCGGCAATCCTTTGCGCTGGCCGATCGTGAACATCTCGATCCCCTCGTGCTCGCCGACGCGCTTCCCAGCTTTGTCGTAAATCCCGCCCGGATGAAACTCCGCCGCGTCCAGGTGCGACTTGAGGAAAGTTTTGTAGTCATTCCCCGGCACGAAACAAATCTCCTGGCTGTCCACCTTGTCCGCCGTCTTCAGCCCGAGCTGGCGCGCGATGGCGCGGATTTCCGTCTTCTCCATCGCGCCCAGCGGAGTCATCGCGCGCTGAAGCTGCGCCTGCCGCAGGCTGAAAAGAAAATACGACTGATCCTTCCGCGGATCGCGCCCCTTCCGCAGCACCGCGCGATCGGCGTGATGCTCGATGATCGCGTAATGCCCCGTCGCGATGAACTGCGCGCCGACCGCCTTCGCCTTTCCCCACAAGTTTCCAAACTTCACCTTCTCATTGCACATCACGCACGGATTCGGCGTCCGGCCCGCCTTGTATTCCGAGGTGAAATAATCAATCACCAGCCGCTCGAACTGATCCGCTTCATCCACCGTGTAATGCGGAATCCCGAGCGCGTACGCCACGCTGCGCGCATCGGCGATCGCCTGCGGCCCGCAGCACTTGTCCTCCGCGCGCGAGAGGCAATCCTGCGGCCAAACCTTCATCGTCACGCCGACCACATCGTAGCCCTGCTCCTTCAAAAGAAACGCCGCCACACTTGAATCCACGCCCCCGCTCATTCCCACGACGACACGCGCGCCTTTGACGATGGGTTCGGAGTTGGTGGTGGAAAAGCTCATGGTGAAAAGTGGGCCGCACCCTTAGCCCTGTTCCGCACGCGCTCAACTGCGATTTGCGAGCCACACCCGCGAAGCGGACCCAAGTCTTGGGTTTTTTTAGACTGGGGCGCGCCTCCCAATTCGTCGGCGGGCGCGGGAAGTCCCTCCGCTATTGCGGAGTGGTTTTGAAGAAGGGGGCGCGCGCGTCGTTGTCGGTGATGTTCACGGTAACGGTGCGCCGCGCGTAGCCGACCGCTTTTACGATGAAGGTGGCGCTCGCGCCGGTGTTGTCCGCGTCTTCATCGGCGAAAATTTTCACCTTCTGCGGCGTCGCGAAATTCTCCGGCGTGAAGATGAGCGAGCCGCCGCGCAGGAGGCGCGCGGTCTCCGAGCCCGACTTGCGCCGCACGGCCACGGTCACGCTTTTCGCGGGCGGCTGCGGGAGGCTCACGAAGAAGACGCCGGCCTGGCCTTCGGTGATCGTGAGGGTGTTGGTGGAAAGGACGGGCGCGGTGCCGGTGTTGTCGGTGACGCTGACGTTCACCGTCTCGGCGGCGAGGCCGGGCGCGCTTACGGAAAATGTCGCGTGGTCGGTGTCGCTGTCGGCATCGGGCGCGGCTTCGATGGTGACGGCTTGCGGCACGTTCCAATTCCCCGCGTCGAAGGTGAGCGTGTCCCCGTTCACCACGTTCTCGCTTTCATCGGACGAGGTGCGCTGGACCAAAACCTGGACGCTCCCCGCCGGGGCCGCGCCGAGACGCACGGTGAATTTCGCGCGTCCGTCTTCGATCATGTTGAACGTGGTCGGGGTCACGATGAGGCCCGCCGGTGCTTGATTCCACGCGATCCGCCGGATCTCGCCCGCGCCGATGTCGGTGATGTAGAGCGCGCCGTCCGGGCCGGTCGCGGCATCGACCGGAGCGGATGCGCCGGTGCTAAAAACGCTGAGGTCGTCGAGCCGGTTTTGCGCATCGAAGACAGCGCGCATCACCTTCCCGCCGCTGAAGTCGCCGAAGAAAAAGTTGCCGCGATATTCCGCGGGGAATCCGCTGCTCTCGTAAAACGCGCCGCCCGCGACGGTGCTGCCGATCACCAGCGGGCGTGCGGTGCCGCCGCTCGCGCCGCCATCCGCGCCGGGGTCGGTCGCGGTGAAAGTCGTGGCCGTCGGCACGGAGCGCACGCAGAGAATCCCATTGAACGTCGCATCGCCCGCCCCCGCGATTTTCACCGCCTGCCCCACGCGATACGGATGCGCCGTGCCCGTGCTCACGGTCGCGATCCCGCCCGCGCGGGAAATCGTGAGCACGCTGCGCTGGTAGTCCGCCTCGTCGCTGTTCGACGTTTTGTATTGCAGCACCGGATGCGCGAACGGCCTCACGAACGGCGTCGAATAGCGGCTGCCGCTGGGCTGATTCCCCTCGTAGTCATCGTATCCGCCATCGTCGCCGGCGTTCAGCACGAAGACCTGTTCGTAGCCGGGCCCGCTGTTCGGCACGGTCTGCCCGACGGGATCGGAGCCCACGACATTCAGCCACAGCTTTCCCGTGCGCGGCTGGAAAGTCATCGTGAAGGGATTCCGAAATCCGGTCGCCCAGATGTAGTCGTTTTGCGGCCCCGCGCCGTCGTTGAACGGATTGTCCGCAGGCACGCTGCCGTCGGGATTCGCGCGTCCCACTTTCGCCGCGAGATTCTTGAGATTGCCATCCACACCGCGCTTGATGCCGTTGTCGCCGATGGCCCAGTAAATTTTTCCATCGTGCCCGAAATCCAGCGCGCCGCCGTCGTGATTCGCCCCTCGCGTTGGCAGTTTCGTGACGATGTTCACGCTGTTCACGCCCCGGCTTTCCCGATCGGTGAAACGCACGATGCGCTGCTCCGACGCGGACACGGTGACGAAGACATACACGTAACGGTTCACCTCGTAATTCGGATCGAAGCAGAGGCCGAGCACGCCGCATTCGCTCTCCGTGTAGAGCTGCGGAAAAGTCGCGAACGGCGTCGCGAGCAGCGTGCCGTTGGCGATCACGCGGACGCCGCCGGATTTCTCGGTGACGAAAAGCCGTCCGCTCGCATCCGGCGCCCACGCCATGCTCACGGGCTCGTTCAGGCCCGAGGTGAAGACAGACTCGCTGAAGCCGGGAGCCGTGCTGCCGCCGCGCGCGGAGATGGTGGAAAAGAGCGCCATCGCGGCGAGCGCGAGGCTGTTTGGAAAAAGGGAAATGGTTTTCATATGGCGGAACCTTGCGCTCAATGGATATGCGATTAGCTAGCAGCGGCAAGCGTCCTCATTTTACTCTCACGGCTCCTTTCCCATGCGTTTGCGATTTCTAAAATTCATCTCACTCCTCACGCTCCTTGCTCCGCGTCCGCTTCCGGCAGATGTCGTCGAGTTGCCGAAGCTGCTGCAGAGCGGCGTTTCGCAGCAGGGCTTGAGCGCCGAGGCTTACAGCAGCATCCTCTTCCGCGTGCTCGTGCCCGCTGGCGCGCAAACGCTCACCTTCGACACGAGCGGCGGAACCGGCGACTGCGACCTGTTCGTGCGCTTCGGCG
>JAYVRQ010000526.1:0-4145 GCA_043776145.1 Chthoniobacteraceae bacterium | reverse complement strand
CCGGAGCTTTCCAGGCAATAATAATAGCCGGGATCGAGCGTGAACCGAAGCTCCCCCGCACCGGGCGCGACAGGGCGGAGGCCGAGGGTGAATTGCGCCGACGCGGAAACGCAGGCGATGAGGAGAACGAGGCTGGCGTGAAATAACCAGAGCAGCTTTATGGGATCATGGGGTGTTGGCGAAAATCGTAGCGGTTTGGATCGAGTATTGGAGGGAGAAAAACGGCGATGGATTTTTCGCGATTCTACGTGCGTATATGCACGTAGGCGAGGTTTTTTCGGGGCATACTCTCGGCCCCTTGATGGGCACGCCAGAGCCGCAAGATGTGATCGTTCATTTGACCGAACTCCTTCAGGAGAAGCGGTGGACTGCGGGCATGTCCCATGAGGTTCTCGCGCAGGCGTCGGGGGTCCATCGTTCGACGGTCAGCCGGGTCGAGGCGGGGACGATCAATGGGACGCTTTACGTTTTTCTCTCTTTGGCGAAGGCGATGGATGTGAGTCTTGGGGAGTTGCTCCAGCTCGCGGAAAAACGAGCCTCGAAATCCGCGGCGCGGGCGAAGCGGGGCGGGAACTTGAAAAAGGGATAAACCGCAGGCTGGAGCGTTCCTCCCGCGGACGAAAGCGCGGCTTGCTCAGCGGCCCGACTTTCAATCACATCCACGAATGGCACGTCGCAAAATTTTCCTTCCCGAAAAACCGAAAGAGGCTACGCTCCGCGCAGTTCCCCGGCGGTTTCCACGAACTTCTCAAACCCATCCCTATGAAAAAGGCTCTCGCGTTAGCTGTGTTCACGTTTGGTCTGCTTTTCGCGGCCCAGACTTCCCATTCCCAAGAGCGTCCGATGCTCCCGAATTTCGACCGGCGTTTGGAGCGACCCGCGCCGCCGCCAGCGCCGCCGGGCGATCCGGCGGGGACTCCGCGCGAGCAGGCGGAGCGCACTTTGAAGGCGCGCGTTCGCGAGCTGCGGATCGACAGCGATCCGGTGACGCGCGCGCCGAAGTGGGTGGGCTCGACGGATCGCTTTCTCACGGGGCCGAATGGGAATGGCGGCGCGGTGTCGGCGCGGGCGGTGGCGCTCCCGGCGAATGAACCGCATCGCGCGGTGAAGATGTTTCTGAATGAGCATCGCGCGCTGTTCGGCCACGATGCGAAGGCGCTCGCGGGGGCGCAGATCACGCGCGAGGACACTACGCCGGCGTCGGGGCTGAAGACGGTGGTGTGGCAGCAGATGCTCGATGGCATCCCGGTTTTCGAGGGGATTTTGAAGGCGGGGCTCGCGCCGGATGGGCAGTTGGTGAACATCGGGAGCCAGTTCATGCCGGCACCGGCACCGGCAGCGGATGCGGGGACGCCGGATCGCGAGATTGCGCAGCTCGCGCCGCAGATCAGCGCGGTGGCGGCGGTGGCGCTGGCGGCGGGGAATGTTGGGACGGAAATCGCGGAGCAGAATGTCCAGCCGGTCGGCCAGCCGGAGGGGCCGTCGCTGCGGCAGCATTTTTCCGCGCAGGGGCTGATCGAGCCGCGCGTGACGCTCGTGTGGCTGCCGATGGATGAAGGCTCGATGCGGCTTTGCTGGAGCGTGATTTTTTCGAGCAAGGCGCGGGGTGAGATGTTCCGCGCGATCGTGGATGCGGACTCGGGCGAGGTGCAAATCCGGCATTGCCTGACCGAATACATCAGCAACGCGAGCTACCGCGTTTTCACGAGCGACAGTCCCACGCCGCTGTCACCCGGAAACGCGACGCCGCTCACGACGCAGCCGCCGCTCGTCGCGCGCACGCTCGTCACGACGCCCGCGCTGAATGTGACGGCCTCGCCGAACGGCTGGATCGACGACGGTGTGAACGAGACGCGCGGCAACAACGTGGATGCGCATCTCGATCTGGATCAAAACGACATCGCCGACTTGCCGCGTCCGCAGGGTGCGGCGGGGCGCGTGTTCGATTTCCCGCTCGATCTCACGCTCCAGGCTCCCTCGGCGTATCGCGATGCGGCGGTGACGAATCTTTTCTACTGGTGCAATGTCGTTCACGACCGCTTCTACGACATCGGTTTTACGGAGTCGGCGGGAAATTTTCAGAACAATGTCTTCGGGCGCGGCGGCATTGGCAACGATGCGGTGCAGGCCGATGCGCAGGACGGCAGCGGCACGAACAACGCGAATTTTTCCACGCCGCCGGATGGTGCGCCGGGGCGGATGCAGATGTATGTCTTCACGGGGCCGACGCCGGATCGCGACGGGGATTTCGACAGCGAAATCATGATCCACGAATACACGCACGGGCTGAGCAACCGGCTTGTCGGCGGCGGCGCGGGCATCAGCGCGCTGCAAACGCGCGGGATGGGCGAGGGGTGGTCGGATTTCTACGCGCTGTGCCTGCTCGCCGAGGCGGGGGACAACATCGACGGCAATTACGCGTCGGGCGCGTATGCGAGTTTCCAGCTCTCGGCGACTTACAATCAGAACTATTACTTCGGCATCCGGCGGTATCCGTACGCGACGGACCTGACGAAAAATCCGCTCACCTTCAAAGACATCGATCCCACGCGGGCCAGCACGCACGCAGGGATTCCGATCAATCCGATCTTCGGCGGAAGCGATCCGGCGGAGGTGCATAATCAGGGCGAAGTGTGGTGCAATACGCTGTGGGAAGTGCGCGCGAGTCTGGTGCGCAAACTCGGCTTCCCGACAGGCAACACCCTCGCGCTCCAGCTCGTCACGGACGGCATGAAGCTCTCGCCGGTGAATCCGAATTTCCTCCAGGCGCGCGACGCGATCGTGCAGGCGGAACTGGTGCTCACGGGCGGCGTGAATCGCGGCGAACTTTGGGCGGCGTTTGCCAAGCGCGGGATGGGCGCGAACGCGACTTCGCCGATCAGCAGCACGACGACCGGCATCGTGGAAAACTTCGATCTTCCCGACACGATGAGCGTCTCGCCGGGGGCGGGCTTCACCTCGCGCGGCGAGGCGGGCGGGCCGTTCAGCGTGACGGCGACCGCATTCACGCTGCGGAACAACGGCGCGGCGGCGCTGAACTGGACGGCGGCGAAGGATGCCGCGTGGCTCACGCTTTCCGCCGCGGGCGGAACTCTGGCGGTCGGCGCGACGACGACGCTCACGGCGACGCTGAACGCCGCGGCCAATGCGCTCGCGAACGGCCTGTACACAGGAACGGTCACGGTCACGAACACGACCTCGGGCATCGCGCAGACGCGCGTCTTCACGCTGCGCGTCGGCGTCATCGACTACTTCACGGAGCTGTTCGACACCACGCCGAACGACACGGCGTTTCAATCGTTCACCTTCACACCGAACGGCTCGGCCAGTTTCTACCGGCCTTCGCGCACGACGGCCACGGCGTTCCCGACGAGCCCGACCGGCGGCACCGCGCTCGCGCTCACGGACGATTCGTTCCTGCCGATCACACTCACCGGCGGCGCGACGGTGCCGTTTTATGGCACGAGCTACGGGACGATTTTCGTCGGCAGCAACGGCTACGTGACGTTCGTCACCGGCGACTCGTCGCTGACGCCGGGCACGACTGCGCATTTCGCGTTCAAACGCATCGCCGCGCTGATGACGGACCTGCTCCCCGGCACGGGAGCGGTAACGTGGCGGCAGCTCGCGGATCGCGTGGCGGTGACGTGGCAGAACGTGCCGGAATACAGCATCGCGAACAGCAACAGCTTCCAGATCGAGATGTTCTTCGACGGGCGCATCCGCATCACGATCCTCGGCATCGGCGCGACGGGCGGGCTCATCGGTTTGTCGAATGGCGCGGGCGTTCCGGCGGATTTCACGGAGAGCGATTTCACGACCTACGGACCGGATGCCTTTTTCACGCTCACCGCGCCGGCGCAGGTCACGGAGGGCGCGGGGGTGTTGTTGAATGCGGGGCGCGTGACCGCGAATGCCGCGCCCGCGGCGAACCTCATCGTGTCGCTCAGTTCGAGCCGGCCCGCCGATGTGGCGGTGCCCGCGACGGTCACGATTCCCGCCGGGCAGACGTTCGCGCAATTTCCACTGACCGTCGGCAACAACACGGTGCTCGATGGAAACCGCACGGCGGTGCTGACCGCGAGCGCGGCGTCGTTCGTGTCGGGGCTGGCTTCCGTGGTCGTGAATGACAACGAGACCGGCGT
>JAYVRQ010000525.1:0-4145 GCA_043776145.1 Chthoniobacteraceae bacterium | reverse complement strand
TGCAGGCGCTGCTGGATCAGCAGTGCGTGAAATGCCACGGGCCGCTGAAAAAGAAGAGCGGCTTGGAATTGGATACGGTCGAAGCGGTGTTGAAAGGGACCGAAGATGGCCCGGTGGTCGTGCCGGGAAAGCCGGATGAGAGCACGCTGCTCGCGACTTTCGTGGCTGGCGCCGATCCGCACATGCCGCCCAAGAAGCAGCTCACCGAACACGAAATCGCCAAGGTCCGCACATGGATCGCCGCACTCGCACAGCCCGCGCCGGTCGTCGCCGCGCGTCTCAAAATTCCACGGCCCACAACCGAACCGAGCGCGGTCATCGACCATTTCCTCGCCGCCGAATGGCAGGCTCGCGGCATCACACCCGCGCCGGTCTGCGAGGATCGCGTCTTTGTCCGCCGCCTGTATCTCGACCTCGCGGGACGCATCCCAACGCGCGAAGAAGCGTCCGCATTTCTCGAAGATCCATCCGCGGAAAAACGAACGGCGCTCGTGGACCGGCTGCTCGCGAGCGACGAATATGCGCGCACGTTCCGCGAAATCTGGGACGCGCTGCTGATGGGCCGGAATGCGGGACGGCGAGAAAAGCGGCGCCAGGAAAACGGCTGGTTCGATTTTCTCGAAACGGCGTTCAAGCAGGATCGCCCGTGGAATGAAGTGGTGCGCGTGATGATTACCGCGCGACCCGAGCAGCCGGAGGACAAAGGCGCGCTGTGGTTCCTGTACGAAAAGCGGAACGAGTTTCAGCAAATGGCGGAAGCCGTCGCGCCCGTGATCTACGGAACCCGCGTGGACTGCGCGCAATGCCACGACCATCCGCTCGCGCGCGAAATCAAGCAGGGGCATTACTGGGGACTCGTCGCCGCATTCAATCGCAGCAAAAATATCGAGAAAGGCGCGCCTGCCGTGAGCGAGTCGGCGGTCGGAGGGTTCGTGAATTTCACCAATCTGAAAAAGGAATCGCAGCCAGCGGTGATGGCGATGCTGACGGGCCGCACGATTGAGGAAACGCGCCCCGCGCCGGATGCGAAGCAGGACGATGCGCCGGATGGCTACGTCGATCCGGCGGCGGCGGTGAAGGTGCCGAAATTCTCGCGCCGCACCGCGCTGGCCGATGCGGCGACGATCGGGAACCCGCTGCTCGCGCGCTCGTTCGTGAATCACACTTGGGCCATCCTGATGGCACGAGGAATCGTGCATCCCGTGGACGAAATGAATTCCAAAAACCCGCCGAGCCATCCCGAATTGCTCGACTGGCTCGCCGCCGATTTTGCGTCGCACGGATTCACCCCGCGCCGCCTCGTGCGCGCGATCGTGCTCAGTCGCGGCTACCAACTCGCCGCCGGAAATTCACCGGCCTCGAACGCCTTCGCCGCCTCCGCCGAAAAGCCGCTCACCGCCGAAACGATCGCCCGCTCCGCCCGCATCGCGAGCGGTCGCACGCCGGACGACGCTCCGTTACGTCAGGCCTTCGCGGAAGCATTTCCCGATGTCCTGCCGCGCGTGCCGCGGACGACGATCCAGCAGGCGATGCTGCTCGCGAACAGCGAGAAATTTTCCGCCCTCTACACGCCCGAATCCGGCGACGCCGCCGAGCAACTCGGGGCTCTGCCAGCCTTGGAAGACCGAGTGCGCGAAGCCTTCAGCATGGCGCTAACGCGCGAACCGGATGCGGAGGAACTGGCGCAAGGCGTCGAATTCCTGAAAGCCCGCGCGGACAAACCGGCGATTGCCGCCGGCCAGTTGCTCTGGGCGCTTGCTTCGGGGCCGGAATTTCTGACGAATCACTGACCGATGATCCCGCCCGGCTCCTGCACTCCCAATGAGCACGTCCTGCATCGTCGCCTTTTC
Organism: Chthoniobacteraceae bacterium; assembly: GCA_043776145.1. Lineage (GTDB taxonomy): Bacteria > Verrucomicrobiota > Verrucomicrobiia > Chthoniobacterales > Chthoniobacteraceae > JANLQB01. The sequence continues at coordinate 2,295 of JAYVRQ010000525.1, read as the reverse complement.
ATCAAAGGTCTCGCGGCATCGGGCGCGGCGGCGGTCACGAGTTTCACCGGCCTTTTCACCAATCCCGTCTTCGCGCAAGCGGCACAGCGTGCGCAGAAGAATGTGATCCTGCTCTGGCTGTGTGGCGCGCCGAGTCAGTTCGAGACTTGGGATCCGAAGCCGGGGCGTCCGAGCAGCGGCCCGTTTGGCAGCATCCCGACTTCGATTCCCGGCGTGCATTTTTCCTCGCTCATGCCGCGCTGCGCGAGCATCGCGGATCAATTGAATGTCATCCGCTGCATGCACACGAAGCAGAGCGAACATTTGCAGGGCATCAATTTGCTGACGCGCGGGAATCCTGATCGCGCAGGCTTTACGCGGCCAGTGCTCGGCGCGGCAGTGTCGGCGGCGCTCGGACGGATGGACACGGCGCTTCCGAATTTCATCCTGCTCGATCCGAATCCCGAGGGGAACGAATTCAAGGAATACAAAGCGAGCGATCTCGCCGGATGGCTCGGCCCGGAGCACGCGCCCGTGCGGCTCGGCGGCAGCTACACGCAACTCGGCCGAGTGGCGGATGCGCTTTCCGACGACCGCGAGGCGCGCGATGCCCTGCGGCGATTCTTTGCGAAAAAATACGAGAACGAACGCCGCAGCCGCACCGCCGGAGCGCAGAACGCGGCCTTTGAAAAAGTGAAGGGCTTGATGGCGAGCGCCGACCTTTTCGACCTCGCGAAGCTGCCGGAAAAAGATCGCGCGCGCTATGGCCCCGGCACGTTCGGCCTGCACACGCTGATGGCGCGGAACCTTGTGGAGAAGGGTGCTCCGTTCGTGATGGTCGCGAATGGAATGCCGTGGGACAACCACGTCTTCCAGCACGAAATCCACCAGATGCTCGTGCCGGAACTCGACCGCATTTTGCACCACCTCATCACCGATTTGCAGGATCGCGGGATGCTCGATCACACGCTCGTCATCGCGATGGGTGAATTCGGGCGCACGCCGTGGATCAACGCATCGCGCGGGCGCGACCATTATCCGAATGCGTGGAGCATGATGATGACCGGCTGCGGCCTCAAACGCGGCGTGGTCGTCGGCGGCACGGATGCGGACGGTGTCGATCCCGACGGGCGTTCATTCAACGAGCAGAATCTTTTCGCGACGATCTTCACCGCGCTCGGGCTCGATCCGTATGCGGAATACGATCTGCCGGGAATGCCGACGTTCCATCGCGTGGAAGATCGCGCCGAGCCGATCCGGGAGGTGCTCGCATGAGCGCGCGGATCTTTGGACTGCGCGAACTTGTTCGCGCTTTGCGGAGGCGCGGACTTGTCCGCGGCGGCGGGGCGAGACGTGAGGCCACCCGCCACCGCCCGCCACGGGAAACAAGTTTCCGCCTCCGCAAAGCGCGGACAAGTCCGCGCAGTCCAAAGCGCGCGGCGTTCCGCTTCATCGAAATCGCCCACGCATGAAACTCGAAAAGCCCCGCGACATTTCCCTTCCGACCGGCGTGCTCGGTCTCGCCGCCTCGCCCAACGGTTCGCGCCTCTACGCCGCGTGCATGGATGGGCGGATTTTTGAAGTCGATCCCGCCAGCGGCGCGAAGACTGCGTTTGCCGAAAAGCACGCGAGCTACGCCTCGGGATGCGTGCTGCTCCGCGATGGCACGACGCTGATTTCCGCAGGCTACGACGGCTGCCTGATCTGGCATGATGTGGAAACGAAGAGCGCATTTCGGCAGGTGAAGGTGCATGATTTTTGGTCGTGGCAAATCGCACTTTCGCCAGACGGCGAGCGGATCGCAACGGTCACAGGACAGTTTTTAGCGGGCAGCGAAAAGTATGAGCCCGCACCAGCCGCGGAGCCGACGGTGAAAATTTACGACACGCAAACCGGCGATCTTTTGCAGTCATTTTCTCACATGCCGCCGGTGCTAAGCGTCGCGTTTTCTCCCGACAGCCAGTATGTCGCCGCCGCAAACATGATGGGCGAGGTGAGCGTGTGGGACGTGGTTTCCGGCACGCAGGCTGCGCAATTCAAGACGCCGGACTTCACGAGCTGGGGCATCATCAAAAGCCCGCACTATCTCGGCGGCATCTACGGCCTCGCCTTCGCGCGCGACGGCGCGAGCCTGCTCTGCTGCGGCATGGGCCCGATGGGCGATCCGATGGCGGGGAACGGCAAGCAGACGTGGCAGCGATGGTCGTGGCGTGACACGCCGAAGCTGCTGGAGCAAATCCGCGACGGTGAACACGGCACCGGCCTCATGGAAACGCTCGCGCATTCCCCCGACGGCAGCGCCTTCCTCATGGCCGG
>JAYVRQ010000524.1:0-4148 GCA_043776145.1 Chthoniobacteraceae bacterium | reverse complement strand
GTCGTCAGCGGCGGCATGATCGTCACCGTCAGCGAACTGGCAAAGCGCAACAACACCGCGGCGAGCATCGTGCATTCGCTGCCGCTCGTCTCGCTGCTTGCTCTCATCTGGCTCTATGCAGGCACGCGCGACACGGCGCTTATCGGACGCCACATGATCGGCACGTTCTGGTTCGTGCTGCCCTCACTGCCGATGTTCCTGGCCGTGCCGTGGCTGTTGCGGCGCGGCATGGCGTTCTGGCCCGCGCTGGCGGCGGGCATGGCACTCACGGCGGCGCTTTATTTTCTCACCATGCGCCTGCTCAAGGCGACGGGTGTGAATTTCTGAATCTGAATCTCAACGCACCGATCCATGACTGGAAAATTCACCATCCTCTTCTTCCTGCTGCTTTCGGCATCGTCGTTGCACGCCGCCATTTCGCCGGAGGAAGCCGCGAACACCGTCATCCTCGACGAGACCGGCGAGAAGAACCTGAAAATCGAAACGGTCGAGGCCGAGGAGAAAGACTTTGAAGAGACCGTCTTCGCGCTCGGGCGCATCCGCGTGGCGCCGGGGCATCGCGCGGTGGTCAGCAGCCGCGTGGCGGGTCGCGTCCTGAGCGTGAGTGCGCACATTGACACGATGATCGCGAAAGGAGCTGAAGCCGCTGTGATCGAAAGCCGGCAACCGGGCGACCCGCCGCCTTCCATCCGTCTCACCGCACCGCTCAGCGGCATGGTCTCGGCGGTGAATATCGTGCCGGGACAGCCGGTGACACCAGACGACTCGCTGGTCGAAATCACCGATCTGTCCGAGGTCCACGCCATGGCGGCGGTGCCCGAGCATCTCGTCGGCAGATTGCGTCTCGGCCAGACCGCACACATCCGCGTGATGGCGGTGCCGGGGCACATTTTCGATGCGACACTGGCGCATCTCGGCGCTGCGGCGGATGCGAAAAGTGGCACGCTCGAAGCCGCCTTTCACATCGAGAATCCCGAAGGGCTTCTGCGCCCCGACATGCGCGCGGAGTTCTCCATCGTGCTGAGTAAACGCGAGGGCGTGATGAGTGTGCCGCGCATCGCGCTCCAGGGCGACGCGACGAATCGCACCATCTATCGCAAGCACTACGACGATTCGCTCAAGCACACCTTCGTGCGTGTGCCCGTGCAGATCGGCGTGATGAATGACCGCTTCGTGGAAATCACCGCCGGCCTCGTGGCGGGCGACGAGGTCGTGACCACCGGTGCCTACTCGCTCGCGTTTGCCGGCAAAGGCAGCGTGTCGTTGAAAGCAGCGCTCGATGCGGCACACGGTCACGAGCACAACGAGGATGGAAGCGAAATGGCTGCAGGCCAAAAGGCCAAAGGCGGACTGGCGAACGGCGCCGACGGTCACGAGCACGGCAGCAAATGGTCGCTGCTCACGATATTCTCCCTCACCTCGAACGGCCTCCTGCTCGCGCTGCTCGTCGCGGCGACGCTGCGCAAGCCGAAGGCGGATGAGGCGGCAACGGTGAAACCGGCACGCGGGACAGAGGGGGGGCAGCCGTGAATTTCAGAAAATTACTTCCACGGATTCAAAATCCGGACGCCAGCCCGCTCAAAGTGGGAGACGTTTCGTGTGACGACAGTGAGGTCGTCCACCAGCGCCGTCGCAGCGATGAGCCCGTCGGCCGGGGAAGGAGGCTGTTGCGGCGAGAGGCGTCCCCAGCGTTCGGCGACTTCCAACGTGACGGGGCGAATGTGACCGGAAAAATCCCGAAGCGTCCGGGCCATCCACGCTTCCAGCACAACTGCCTGCGCAAGATCGCTGAGCCGCTTCTGCTCGATCCCGCGCCGTATTTCTCCCACTGTCACTACGCTCAGAAACATCTCGTGAGGGCCGGTTGCATCAAACCACTCACGCACCCCTGCGTTCATGCGCTCCTTTCGCCGAAGTTCGGAAACGACGTTTGTATCGAGAAGAAAGAAGCTCAGAATTCTACCCTCCGATGCGCTTCTTCGTCGTGCAGCCGCTCCAGCGCGATGTCCGCTCCGCAATCGCCGAGCGCGAGCAGATGCGCTTTGAAATCCTCGTTCTTAGGGAAAAGTTGCTGGCCGTTTCGGATGTCGTGTCGGTCGAAAAGCCAGTCAGGGGCGTCATCATCTGATATGGGCCAACTTTTTAACGAACTTGGTTGCGCAGGCCCTGCGGTGGATTCGGAAGCGAGCGCCTTTTTAACCAGGAGCAGCAATTCCTCGCTCTCCGAAACGCCATGTGCCGCCGCGAGGCTTCTCAGCTTCTCGGTCACGGAATCCGGCGCGTCGTGGATGATGATGTCGCTCACACCGCGAACGAAGCCATCGAAACGCCGCAGACGCAAGCGCGTGGCCGCACGGAAAGGAGGCCGCCGTGCTCAATAAGCTCATCCGCTTCGCGCTGCACAACCGCGCCATCGTCATCGCGTTCGCGCTGCTGCTCATGCTCATGGGCGTGAAGACGACGATGGAGCTGCCCGTCGAGGTGCTGCCGGACCTTACGAAGCCGACCGTCATCGTCCTCACTGAATCGCCGGGCCTCGCGCCGGAGGAGGTGGAGATCAACATCACGCAGCCCATCGAGCGGTCGTTGCTCGGCGTCGCGGGGCTGACGCGGCTGCGCTCGAATTCCGACGTGTCGCTCTCGCTCGTGTATGCGGAATTTGCGTGGGGCACGGACATCTACAAGGCGCGGCAATTCGTGCAGGAGCGGCTCGCTGGCGTGCGCGGTTCGCTGCCCGCGGGCACAGAGCCATTCCTCACCCCGGCGGCTTCGCTCACGGCGAAATTCTCCTCGTCGGCGTGAGCAGTCGCGATGGGAAAATGCTGGCGCGTGACGTGCGGACGATTGCCGACTGGACCATCCGCCCGCGCGTGCAAAGCATCCCCGGCATCGCCGAAGTGCTGAACATGGGCGGCGGCATCAAGCAGGTGCAGGTGATGCCGGAGCCAAATCGCATGGCCGCGCACGAGGTCACTTTTGCCGAACTCGAAACCGCGGTGAAGGAAGCCGCGAGCAATTCCACCGGCGGCTTCATCAATACCGGCACGACGGAAATCATGGTGCGCAATCTCGCGATGACCGTGCAACTCGAAGACATCGCGAGCACGATCGTGAAGCGTGTCGGCGACCGCAGCATCACCATCGCCGACGTGGCGCGCGTCGAGTGGGGCGTCGAGCCGATGCGCGGCGACGGCAGCGTGAACGGCGTGCGCGGCGTGGTGATGAGCATCACGAAGGCGCCGGGCTTTGACACACTCGGGCTTACCGCGAAGATCGAGGGCGCACTCGCGGAACTGCAAAAAACCCTGCCCCCCGGAGTCGAGGCCACCGTGCTTTTTCGGCAGGGCGATTTCATCGAGCACGCGGTCGGGAATCTCAAGGACGCCATCCGCGACGGGGCCATCATGGTGACCATCGTCATCTTCCTTTTCCTGCTGAATTTCCGCACGACGTTCATCACGCTCATGGCGATGCCGCTGTCGTTTGCGATCACGATGCTGGTCTTCAAGTGGTTCGACATCTCCGTGAATTCGATGACGCTTGGCGGCCTCGCCGTGGCCATCGGCATGGTCGTGGATGACGCCATCGTGGATGTCGAAAACGTCTTCCGCCGGCTGCGCGAAAATGCCGCGCTCGAAAGCCTGCACCCGCGGCTCGAAGTCATAGCGAAGGCCTCCGGCGAAGTGCGGAACTCCATCCTCTACGCGACGCTGCTCATCATCCTCGTCTTCCTCCCGCTGCTCGGGCTGACGGGCGTCGAGGGCCGGCTCTTTTCTCCCATCGCCATCGCCACCATCGTCTCGATGATCGCGTCCTTCGTCGTGTCGCTGACGGTGATTCCCGTGCTGTGCTCGATCCTGCTCCGTAGCCGCGCTCGTGAGAGCGCGGGCACTACTTCGCAAGATCAGCCCGCGCTTTCACAAGCGCGGCTACATGAGGACGGCTTCGTGACACGCAGCATGAAATGGCTGCTCGAAAACACGCTCCTGCGCTTCGGGCTTTCGCAGCCGTTCCTGCTGCTCGGCATCGTGGGCATGATCGTCGTCGGTGCGTTCCTGCTGTATCCGCAAATGGGCAAGGACTTCCTGCCATCGTTCCGCGAGGAGACGGCGCTCATCTCCAGCACCGCCGCGCCCGGCACCTCGCTG
>JAYVRQ010000523.1:0-4158 GCA_043776145.1 Chthoniobacteraceae bacterium | reverse complement strand
GGTAGGAATGGCTGACGCTTTGCTCGCGCAGGTACCACAGCAGTTCGAGGCGGCCCTGCACGAGCACCGGCGCGTCGGCGATGAAAAAGCCGCTTTCCGCCGCAGCCTCGCGGATCAAGTCTGGGACACGATCCGGTGCGGCGTAGCGGATGCGGCGGGTGCGGCGCTGGCGGATCACGTCGGCGAGTTGCGCGTCGGTTTCGTCGAGGAATTCGATCGCGCCGGCCCACGGCTCGGTGAGTTCTTCGAGCAGGAGAACGCTGGCGAGTTCCACCTCCGGCGGAGTGCTCACGGTGATGCGGCAGCCGGCGGCTTTCGCGGCGCAGGCGCGGGCGAAAATGTCGAAGAATTTGTCGCTCGGATGAATGCGGATGCGCACTTCGCGGAAGGCTGGATAAAGGCGCAGGTTGTCCTCGCCGGGGAGCCGGAAGTGATCGTGCTCGCGGCTGAATTCTGCGAGCCGCTCGTGGTCGTAGCTTTCGATCGCGGTGATGAAGCGGCCCATCTCGGGCTCCTCCGGCGCGCGCGGGCGGATGTGCATCCGCAGATGGTGCAGCTTGGGATGCTCGATGTTGCGCCCCGGCGTTTCCACGAGCCGCTCCTCGAACTCCATGAACTGCGCGAGATAATTCGGCCCGCCTGCTTTCATGCCCGGCCCGACGTGCGATTTGCCGAGCCCGCCGAAGGGCTGCCGCAGCACGATCGCGCCGGTCGTCGGGCGGTTGATGTAAAGATTCCCCGCGCGCACATGCGCCTGCCATTTTTCGATCTCGCGGTCGTCGAGACTCTCGATGCCGGAGGTCAGGCCGTAGCCGGTTTCGTTCACGAAATTGATCGCCTCATCGAGCGTGGTGAAACGCATGACGCCGAGCACCGGGCCGAAAAATTCCGTGCGATGCGAGCGGCTGCCGGGGCGCACGCCGTACTTCACGCCCGGCGACCACAGATGCGGATTGCCGCCGACGCGATGCGGCTGCACGGCCCACTCCTCGCCTTCATCAAGCGTCGTGAGCGCCCATTCCAGTTCGCCGGATGGCGGGCGAATGAGCGGGCCGACGCGCGTCGGCAAATCCCATGCGGAGCCGACGCGCAGGCTTTCCACGGCATCGCGCAGCGCGCGGCGAAATTCGGCGTCGTCGTAAATCTCCGCTTCGAGCAGGAGCAGCGAAGTCGCCGAACATTTCTGTCCGCTGTGGCTGAACGCCGAGTGCAGCACATTGCGAATCGCCTGCTCGCGATCGGACAGCGCGGTAACGATCGTCGCGTTCTTCCCGCCCGTCTCCGCGCAGAGCCGCAGGTCCGGTTTTTTCGCGAGCAGCCGCAGCGCCGTGTCCGTGCCGCCAGTGAGGATGACGGCATCGACGCCCGCGTGCAGCACGAGCTTTTCGCCCGCGCCGCCGCCAGGGCAGGGGAGGAATTGCAGCGTCTTTTTGGAAACGCCCGCGCGCCAAAAACACTCGCACAATTCCCACGCGACGAGCACCGCATCCGACGCGGGCTTGAGGATCACGGTGTTCCCCGCCGCAAGTGCCGCCGCAATCCCACCGCACGGAATCGCGATGGGAAAATTCCACGGCGACACGACGACGACCACGCCTCTGCCGCGCGCCGCGACTTGCTTTAGCTCGAACCAACTCCGCGCCGACGCGCGGTAAAACTCGACGAAATCCACCGCCTCGGAAACCTCGGGATCAGCCTCGGCAATGGTCTTCCCGGCGTTCGCGAGCGCCGCGCCGATGAGGTCCGCGCGGCTGCGCCGAATCTCGCCCGCGACTTTGCTCAGGATCGCCGAGCGTTCCTCCACGCTCATCCTGCGCCAGCCGTCGTCATCGCGGCGCGCGCAGGCGACGGCGCGTTCCACATCGTCATCACTGGCCGCGCACCACGAGCCGCGCACCGCACCCGGCCGCGAAGGGTCGCGCAGCGGATACGCGTCCCTTCCGTCCTTTTCGTCCCTTCCGTCCACCACGAGCGGCACATCCGCCGAGCGGCCCTGCCAGCGCGCGAGCAGCCCCTTCACCCACTCGACGTTTGGCGGCAGCGTGAAATCCGTGTCCGCTTCGTTTGCAAAGGACGAAGAGGACGGTAGGGACGCAAGGGACTCCGCATGGCGATCCTGCGTGCGGCGCGGCGTGTCGGCGACTTCGATGAACGATTCGCGAAAGCCGCGCTCGAGCGCCACCCATTCATCGCTTTCCACGCGCAGCCGAAACGTGTGCCGTAGGAAATTTTCCTCGCCCGTATTCTCATCGAGCCGACGGATGAGGTATCCGATCGCGTGAACGAAATCCGCTTTCCGACACGCGGGCGCATACAGCAGCAGATTGCGCGTCTCCGTTTCCAGCGCGCGGCGCTGATGATTCGCCATGCCTTCCAGCATCTCGAATTGCACGCGATCCCCCGCCTGCCGCTCCACCGCGAGCACCAGCGCAAATGCCACATCGAACAAATTGTGCGACGCCACGCCGACGCGCACCGCCGCGAGATTCTCCGGCTGCATCGCCTCCACGAGCATCCGTTTGTAATTCGCGTCCGTCTCCCGCTTCGTCTTGAAGGGCGCCTGCGGCCAGCCGCGCAGGCACGCCTCGACGCGCTCCATCTCCATGTTCGCGCCTTTCACGAGCCGGATCGCGACCGGCGCACCCCCGCACGCCACCCGCTGCCGCGCCCATTCATTGATCGCGCGCTGCACCGCCGCCGAGTCCGGGATGTAAGCCTGGAGCGCGATCCCGGCCTCCGCGCGCTCGAGTCCCGCGCGATCCAGCGTCTGCATGAACGCATCCGCCGTCAGCCGCAGGTCGCGATATTCCTCCATGTCGAGACAGACGAATTTCGCCACGCTCGAACCATCCGCGCGCACGAATCGCTGGCTCGCCGCCTCGCGGTAAAGCAACTCCAGCCGGTCGCACAAAACGTCGAGCGTCGTCTCCCGCGCGAGCGGCGAAATTTGCGAATACAGCGTCGAAATTTTCACCGAAAGCACCTCGACCTCCGGCAGCCGCAGCGCGTCGAGGTAACGCTCGATCCGCCGCTGCGCCTCCGCCTCGCCGAGCAGCGCCTCGCCGAGAAAATTCACATTCATCCGCAGCCCCGCGTCCGTGCGCGCGCGCAGATGCGTCGTCAGCAATTCCTCCTCCGCAGGCAGCACCACGTTCGCCGTTTCGTGCTGCATCCGCTCCTTCACCAGCGGCACCGCCACGCCCGGCATCCATCCGCCGAACGATTGAAACCCGAACAACAGCGCGCGATCGAGCGGACTGAAAAAACGCGGGATGCCCTGCACATCGAGAATGTGCGTGAACTGATCCACCGTCCGCGCCGGAGCCTTCGAGCGAAACGACTGATCCGTCATCTGCACGAGCGTCGCCATGTCGCCCGGCGTTTGCAGCATCCGCTCCAGCTCCGCCTGCTGCCTGCGTTCCGGCGGCGTCTGCATCTCCGTCGCGCGTTCTTGCAGCGTCCGCGCAAGCACGATCGCGCGTTCGATCAGAGTGGGGTCAAAGTCGGCGCTCATGCGCAGCAGTGTAGCGGGCCATCAATGCGTCAGCGCAAGCTCACAGAGTGTCAGCATGAGTTTTCAGCCATCATACAAAAACACCTCACGAAATCGATCGCTTGCCGCGCCAACAACGGGCGGGCCATCACACCTGCGGCCTCGGAAACCCGCCCGTCCACTTCTCCCGCAACTCATTCAGCGCCGCCCGGCATTCCTCTTCGTAGAGAAAGCCCGGGATGCGCACGTTCTCCTGCGTGAAGCGCCACTTGCGCAGCCGGTGCTGAAAGATGCGCCGTCCCGTGAAATCCGGCTCGCCGAAGGTGTAAGGCAGCAGCTCCACCGGAAAAGGTGGCATCGCGTAGCTCTGCCCCAGCTTGCGCCAGGCAAAGTAAAACGTGTCCTGATCGCCGTGCAGATGGCGAAAGTAAAAGTCCGAATGCCGGTTGTAGTGCAGCACCAATTGCAGCGCCCGCCAACAGCGCGCCTTGTCCACGAGCAGTTGCCCGCTGTTGAGCGTCACCTCATCGCGATACGGCACGCCCATGATCTCCCACGCCGCGCGTTCCGGCCCGATCGGCGACGGATCGGGAAAAAAGATCGCGCCATGCTCCGCGAACTGCGGCGACTCGAAAAGGAACGCCGGATCCACCACCGGCACGATG
>JAYVRQ010000522.1:0-15033 GCA_043776145.1 Chthoniobacteraceae bacterium | reverse complement strand
GAGGATTGATATTGCCTGTGTAGTGGCCCTCGCCACCGCCGTTCCCAAAGTTATACGTCGCCGTCGTCGCCTGCGCTGTCTGCCCCGGTGGGCTCGCGACCACGGCCTCGGCCTGTGCGAGATTGCTGATCGTGGAGCTACCCTTGAAATACTTAAAGAGCCACCCATTTGCGAACGTCTCGAAGCCCGCGCCATTCGTCCCGCTCGTCCATGTCGTATCGACAAATGTGCGCGCGGTCCATGTCGTCCCGAGCGTGTTGTTGGCGGGCACGAAGTATTTCAGCGCGCCGTTAGTCGCAACATAGGTGGTCGTCGCGACGGACTGGGCGATGCCATAAGGCTTGTCGGGATATTGCGCCGGGTAGGGATTGAAGACGGTCGAAGGACTGCCATCCTGCCGCAACAGCGCGAGGTAGCCTCCGTTCGAGCTGAGCTTGAAATTGGTGTGCAGGTTCGCCGCGGGATTGATGCGATTTTTCGCGGAGGCGAACACGACGAGGAAGCCATTCGGCGCGAGATTCACGGACGGGAAAATCCATTTCGCCGCATCGGCGGAGTCGTCGGTGAGCCGCCAGCCCGCGAGGTTCACGGTCGTCGTCCCATTGTTAAAAAGCTCGATCCAATCCGAGGTCGCGGCGTCTTCGTCGGTGAGGCCGGTGCTATTGTTCGCGAGGAACTCGGAGATAATGACATCGGCGCGGGCGGTGGAAAACAGCGCGGTGGTGAGGAGGGCGAGAAGGGTGCGTACGAAATGGGGCATGATGAGTTGGGGATGGGGTGAGCAAATTTCCCGCGAGCGGCGGATTTCGCCAGCGATTAAATTATTAAGCAGCAGGCTTCTTCGACGCCGTCGCCGATTGCCGATAAGAATCCCGTCGCATTCGGATCATCGTCGGTGTTCGCTCCCAAATCCTCATGCAACGTCCCATGCGCCTCGCGCGCCTCGTCCTTGGTTTCCTCCTTCCGTTTGCGGCTCCGGCTGGTGAAAGCGTGTCGCGGCCCGGCGTGCTCCACCTTTCCCTCGACGACGCGATCCGCATGACGCTGGCGAAAAATTTCTCGATCGAAGTCAGCCGCTACGAACCGCGGATCGCGCGGGAAAGCGTCACCTCCGCGCTCGGCGCGTTCGATCCCAATTTCCGCGTGGAATGGAGCAATCGCGAAGACACCCGGCGCGACCTTTTCATCGGACCGCGCCACATCGACAACCGGCTCTTCCGGCAAAGCCGTGCGCTGGATGCGGGCCTCGTCGGGACGACGCCGTGGGGCCTGGATTACGACGCCGGGCTTTCCTCCTTTTGGGATGGCGAGACTTACGAAACCAAAGCCGGCCTCGCCCTCACGCAGCCTTTGCTGCGCGGCGCGGGTTTTGCCACGAATCTGAGCGGAGTCCGCATCGCCCGAAACAACGTGCTCGTCTCGGAGTGGGAACTCCGCCAGCGGGCCATCGACCTCGTGACGGAAACCATCCGCGTTTACAACGAGCTGCATTTCACGATCGAAAATCTGAGAGTCGCCGAGAGTTCGCGCGCGCTCGCGCAGCAGACGCTCAACGACAACATCAAGCGCGCCGACATCGGCGTGATGTCTCCGCTGAATATCACCACCGCGCGCGCCGAGGTCGCGTCGCGCGAGGAGGGCGTCATCGTCGCGACCCGCGCGGTGAAGGATAACGAAAACTTCCTCAAGCAGCTCGTGACCGCGGACCTCGCGCCGATGCTCGCCATCCAGGTCGAGATCGAGCCGCCGCCGTCGCCCGCCTTCCGCGCGAATGTGCCCGCCGGCATCGCCGAGGCTTTGGAAAGCCGGCCCGATTATCGCAAGGCGGTCATCGGCTTGGAAAACCGCCACATCACGCTCGCCTTTCGGAAAAATCAGACGCTGCCGACGCTCGATCTCAAAGGGAGCCTCGAACTGCTCGGCTTCGACAACGACATCGGCACGAGCGCAAACCGCGTCAGCAGCCTCGATCGCAGCGCGTGGACCGTGGGCGCGATTTTCAGCGTGCCAATCCCCAACCGCAGCGCGCGCGGAGAAGCGAACGCCGCCCGGCTTTCCGCCGCGCAGAGCCTGATCGACTTGCAGCGCATCGAGCAGCAAATCGTCGTCGATGTCGATAATGCCTCGGGAAAAATCATCTCCTCGCGGCAGCGGATCGCCTCGACCGCGGAAGCCAGCAAACTCGCGCGCGAAAGCCTCGACGCCGGCGAGGAGCGTCTCCGCGCCGGGACCGGCACGACCTTTGAAGTGCTCGAATTGCAGAAGCGGCTCATCGAAGGCGAGAACGCCCAGCTCCGCGCCCGCGCCGATTACAACGAGGCGGTGAACACTTATCACAGCAAGACCGGCGTGACCCTGCGCGTCCATCGCGTCTCCATCGGCGACGCGCCGGTTTCGCGATAACATCAGGAAGAATTTCTCCACAACCCAAAGCATCCAATGAAACGCGCGAAATTCATCCTTTGCACCGCGGCATCGGTCTTTGCGGGCGCTTTCGCGCAGGCGGAAAACTGGCCGCAATTTCGCGGGCCGACGCGGCAGGGGATTTCGACGGAGACGGGGGTGCCGCTGGAATGGAGCGCGACGAGCCATGTCGCGTGGAAGACGGAAATCCCCGGCGAAAGCTGGTCGTCGCCGATCGTGTGGGGCGACCGCGTTTTCCTGACGACGGCGATGGTGGCCGGGCAGGTTTGCCGCGTGCTCGCGCTAGATGCGAAGTCGGGGCGCGTGCTTTGGAACAAGGAGGTTTTTCGACAGGTGCCGCTGAAAAAGGAAGCGCGCAACAGCTACGCGACGCCCACGCCGGCGACGGATGGGGAGCGGGTGTACGCGTGTTTTGGCGATGGCAGTTTTGTGGCGCTCGATTTCGCGGGGGAAGTCGTTTGGACGAATCGCGATTATCCATTTTACAGCCAGCACGGGCTCGGGACTTCGCCGATTTTGCACGATGGCCTGCTCATCATGGCGCGTGATGGGAGCAGCGATGGCGATGATAAATCGCTGGGCTGGCAGAAGCCGTGGGATCGCTCCTTCGTGCTCGCGCTGGATGCGAAGACGGGCCGCGAGCGATGGAAGGGGATGCGCGGGATGTCGCGCATTGCGCACGGCGTGCCGAACATTTGGGAGCACGAGGGGAAGGCGCAGGTCGTGAGCGAGGCGGGCGATGTGGTGCAGGGTTTCGATGTGGCGACGGGCGAGCGCCTGTGGTCGAGCGAGGTGCTCGGCGAGGGGAAGGTGCCGTCGGTGGTGATCGGCGGGGGAATGGTTTTCACCGCCGGGGGAGCGGGCGGTAAGGATTCGATCCAGGCGTTTCGTCTCGGCGGGAAGGGCGATCTGAAGGAGACGAATCTCGTGTGGGCTCAGCGGAAGGGGACGCCGAAAATCCCCTCGATGCTCTACGCGGAGCCGCATCTTTTCGCGATGTCCGATAGCGGCGTGCTGTCGTGCCTGCGCGCGGATACGGGCGAGCCCGTGTGGCGCGAGCGCATCGGCGGAAACTTCACGGCGTCGCCCGTGATGGCGGAGGGGCGGCTGTATCTTTTCTCGGACGAAGGCGTGACGACGGTGATCGAGGCGGGGCCGCAATTCAAAGTGCTCGCGCAAAATTCGCTCGGGGAAAAAGTGCAGGCGTCGCCCGCGATTTCGCAGGGGCGGATTTTTATTCGCACGGCGGGGAGTCTGTATTGCATCGGGGGGAAGTAGGGAATCGGAAGAAGCCTTCCGCGGTCGCCGTCGTTTCGGCGGCGAGTGTGACGAGCGGTTGTTTGCGAAGTCGCGCGATGAATTCGGCGGTGTGGCGCGTGTGCGCGGGCTCGCAGCGTTTTCCGCGAAAGGGGACGGGGGCGAGGTACGGGCAGTCGGTCTCGACCATGAACGTCCCCGCAGGAAGTTGCGCCGCGGTTTCTTGAATGACGGCGGCGTTTTTGAAAGTGACGATGCCGGTGAAGGAGACGACGTGGCCGTGGGCGATGACGGCTTCGGCGTGCGCGGGCGATTTTCCAAAGCAGTGAAATTGCGCGCGCACTTTCCCCGCGAATGGTGCGAGGAGCGCGAGCGTGTCGTCCCACGAGTCGCGCTCGTGGATGACGAGATTCAGGCCGAGGTCGGCGGCGAGTGCGAGTTGCTGCGTGAAGACGGCGGCCTGCGTGCTTTTCTCGGCGGCGATGCGTTCGGGCGTGCGGCGGAAGTAGTCGAGCCCGGTCTCGCCGATGGCGACGACGCGCGGACTTTGCGCGAGCGCGCGCAGTTCGTCGATGAAGCCCGGTGCGGCTTCCATCGCGTTGTCAGGATGAATGCCGACGGCGGCGAAGACGTTCGCGTATTTCTCCGCGAGCGCGACCGCGCGGCGGCTGCTCTCGACGCTCGTGCCGATGGTGATGATACGTGTCACTCCCGCGTCGGCGGCGCGTGCGAGGATGCCGTCGAGGTCGCTGGCAAAGTCAGGGAAGGTGAGGTGTGCGTGGGTGTCGATGAGCATGGGAAAGCGGTCGCGACTTTGGCCGGAAACCTGCGACAATTTTGCCGCAATGAAAATCCCCTTCTTCTTCGCCGCCGCCTTCGCATCGCTCGCGTTGACGGGTCGCGCGGTCACTCCGACCAAGCCCGTCCTCTTCGTCACGCAAGTTCCGGTGCCAAATGAAATCAACGATCGCACGGTGTCGGTCAGCTTCCTCGGCGTCGCGGGCGTTTTTGCAAATGCGCAGGCCGACACGCTGCACTGCGCGCGCGGCGGTGGGCTTTGGATTTACTATCCGGGCACGCCTTCGCCGACGCTGGTGAATCTCACGGCGACCGCGACGTGGTCGATCCCAGGCGGGAATCCGGGCACCGCGAACGCGATCTCGGTGCGGAATCCATCGGTGTCGTGGGATGGGACGAAGGCGGTGTTCAGCATGGTCGTCGGCGCGCCCGCTTCGGTGAACGATGCGACGCAATTTTTCTGGCAGCTTTATGAAATCGGGCCGCTCACGCAGGGTGCGCAGCCGGTCATCACGAAGGTCGCGAACCAGCCCCTGACTTACAATAACGTGAGCCCGTGCTACGCGAGCAATGGGCGCATCATTTTCGCGAGCGACCGCCCGCCGACCGGGCAGGCGCATCTGTGGCCGCCGCGCGAGGAGTATCTCGATCTGCCGACGGTCGCGGGCTTGTGGAGTCTCGATCCGGTCGGGGGCGATTTGTTTCTCGTGCAGCATTCGCCGTCGGGGTCTTTCAATCCGATCATCGACAGCTTCGGCCGGCTGCTTTTTGTGCGGTGGGATCATCTGGTGCGCGACGCCGAGGCCGTGACGGATCGCCCGCCGGACACGCTGCATGGCGATACTTACGCGCAGACTTTCAATGGGACGGGGCTCTTCGCCAGCGAGGCTTTGGGCGCGGCGTTTTCGTACGGGGTGAACACGGAGTTTTTCCCAGAGCCGCGGAACTTCGATCAGTCGGGACGCTTCGGCACCAACTTGAACGGGCAGTCGTTCAATCAGTTCACGCCATGGGCGATCAATCAGGACGGGACGAACGAGGAGATCTTAAATCACGTCGGGCGGCAGGAGCTTTACGGGCCGACGATCGGGCCGAGCTTCAACGACGACAGCAACCTCGTCACTTTCAACGCCAACGCGGTCGCGACGAAACGGAACTACGTCACCAACTTCTTTTTCCTCGCCGAGGATGCACACGCGGGCGGCACTTATTTCGGCGTGGATGCGCCGGACATCGGGACGCACGGCGCGGGGCAGATCGTGAAACTCAACGGCGCGCCGAATGTGAACCCGGAGCAAATGGCGATAACCTACGTAACGCACACGACGACGAAGCCCGCGCCGACGCCCGCGAATCCGCAAAACATTTACCGCAATCCGCTGCCGATGAGCGACGGCACACTCGTCGCCACGCGCGCGCTCGTGACCGGCTTCGATGCGGACACGGGGCCGAGCACGGCGACGACGCACTCGCCGGTTTCATCGTATGATTTCCGCCTTACCACGATGCAGGCCGGCGCGACCGGCATGGTGCCCGACATCGCACTGACCGGCGCGAATGGCCTCAATGGCAGCGCGACTTTTTTCGCCGGAGGCAAGACGGTGACTTACACGGGCAAGATGTGGGAACTCGATCCGGTGGAAGTGACGAGCCGCAATTCCGTGAACGCGACGACGAGCGTGATCGACCCGATCGAGGCCGCGTCGTTTGCCGCGGCGGGAGTGAACGTGACGCTTTTCCAAAACAGCCTGCGCGCGAAAAACGAGGCGCTCATCGTGAGCCGCAACATGACCGTGCGCGACGACGCGGACAAACAGCAGCCCTTCAATCTCAAGGTCGCGTGGTCGAACACGCAGACGATCGCGAATGCTGGAAAACTTTACACGATCGGGTGGTTTCAAATCCTCCAGGCGGACATGCTGCGCGGCCTGAACGGCAGCGCGAACTCCGCGCTCCCGCCGCTGCCCGGCCGCCGCGTCATCGCCACGCCGATGCACGATGCGCTCAGCGAAAACGTGCTCGCGCCCGGTGCGCCTCCCGGCAGTCTGAAAATCGGCAATGACGGATCGATGGCCGCGGTCGTCCCTGCGCGCCGTGCGCTGACGTGGCAGATGCTCGACAACGACGCCGCGAAAACGAGCGTGTTGAAAGAACGCTACTGGGTCACTTTTCAACCCGGCGAAATCCGCACCTGCGCAAACTGCCACGGCCTCAATGACAAGGATCAAGCGGGCAACTTGCGTCCTCAAAATCAGGCGCAGGCGTTGCAAACGCTGCTCGCATTTTGGGCGACCAATCATCCCTTCGAGCAATGGCAGACGCAGAAGTTCGGGGTGAACGCGGGCAACGCCGCCATCGCCGGGGCGGCAGTCGATTTCGATCAGGACGGCCAGACGAACCTCCAGGAATTCGCCTTCAACACCGACCCGAACACCGTCAACCCGATCCCATTTTCCGCAGTGAACGCCGTCAATCCCGGCGACGGCAAAACGTATCTCACGCTCACCTTCCACCGCCGGAAAGCGCCCGCCGGAGTCACGTATCACGTCGAGTCCTCGACCGATCTCGCGGCGTGGAACGAAGACGCCGCGCACGTCGCCATCGGTGCGCCGGTCGATGACGGCAACGGCATCACCGAAACTGTCATCGCCCGAGCCCTGCCCGCAATCGACCCGGCGAACCTGCGGCAATTCCTGCGCTGCCGGGTGACGCTGCCGTAATCACATCGCCGCGCTCATTCGCGTGCTGATCGTGGTGCGGAGAATCAGCGCGAGCTTCTTCCACTTCGGAAGCGAGTAGCGGCGGTCGAAGACGCGGAAACGGTCGCGCTGCATTTTGTCGAGCAGACGGTGGTAGATCGCGGCCATGATTTCGGCGGCGACCAGCGCGCGGCGGTCGGTGGGCGGGAGCGTGTTCCTTGCGTTCTCGAAAAATTCGCGGGCGCGCGCGGCTTCAAAATCCATGAGCGCGAGGAAGCGTTCGTCGCGGCGGTGCGCGGCGAGGTCGGCGGGCGTGACTTGGAAACGCGCGAGGTCTTCGGCGGGGAGGTAGATGCGGCCTTCGTTGGCGAGGTCCTGGCCGACGTCGCGGAGGATGTTCGTGAGTTGGAGAGCGAGGCCGAGTTGCTCCGCGTATTCGCGGCTGCGCGGATCGCGGCAGCCGAAAATTTCGATGCTGACGAGGCCGACGACGCTCGCGACACGATGGCAGTAAACGCGCAGGTCTTCCCAAGTCGCGTAGGCCGCGCCGTGCAGGTCCATCTCGACGCCCGCGATGATTTCGCGGAAGTGCGCGACGGGCAGCGCATACTTCGCGATGAGCGCGCGGACGGCGGCGGCGAGCGCGGGTTCATCGTCGAATTTTTCCGCGACGGCGCGCTTCCAGGCGTCGAGTCCGGCTTGTTTGAAAACTGGGTCGCCGGGTTCGTCGGCGATGTCATCGACGACGCGGCAGAAGGCGTAGAAAACAGAGATGTCCGCGCGGCGTTCGCGCGGGAGGGCAACGAAGGCGAGGGCGAGATTCGATTTGCTGGCGCGGGTGATTTGCGCCGCGTCGGGCGCGGCGGCGTTCATGCGAGGAGGGCTCCCTCCGCATCCAGCGCGAGGATGCGGTCGCCTGGCTCCGCCGCGAAATCGGCGGGCGCGGACGCGATGATCGTGACGCCGAAACGCGCGCAGCATTGCCGCAGCATCGCGGCGAAACGCGCGGCCTCTTCGGGCCCGAGTCCGGCGTCGAGGCTTTCGACGGTGATGAGCGCGGGATCGTTCGCGAGCGCGCGGGCGAGCGAGACGGCGTGTTGCTGGTACGGCGTCAATTCGCCGGCGTGCCGCTGCGCGTCGGCGGTGAGGCCGGTGAAATCGAGCAGCAGGTCCGCGCGCTCGCGCGCCTGCCCGGGATTGAGCTGCGAGATTTTGAAGAGCGGCATCGCGATGTTTTCGATGACGGAAAACGTGGAGAGCAGGAACGGCGCGGCGAAGAGAAATCCGCAGCGTTGGTTGCGGATCGAGTCCCGCTCGGGCTCCGTGAGCGAGGCGACGGCGCGGCTTTCAAAAAAAACCTCGCCGCACGCGGGCGCGTCGAGCAGGCCGAGCACACGCAGCAGCGCGGCGCGCAGAGCGACGGGGCCACCGCTGACGAGATGGAACGCGCCCGCGCCGAAGCTGAGCGAAAGCCCGCGCAATGCGCCGCCGTCCGCGGCGCAGGTCGCTTGGCGGAGTTCGAGCACGGGGGAAAGTGGGTCGCTCATCGGCGGTCAGAATCGGAACATCGTTTGGGTGGCGTCGGATTGTGCGGGAGTCGCGCAGCGTTTGTAAACGCAGACCCAACTGGCGAGCATCCACGCGGCGACTCCGCCCGCGATCCACGGAAACAAAAGCGACCACGCCACCCACGCCGCGGAGCCTTTGCCGAGGCCGAGTTCCACCGCGTGCTGCACGACGCAGAGCGCGAAGCAGTGCAGGGTGGCGACGATGAGGAACCACGCGAACGGCCACCAGTGATGCCGGAGAAATTCGCGATGATCGCGCAGCGCGGCGGCGAGCGATTCGCCGTGAAAGACAAGCGTGATCTGCATGGTGGCGAAGAGCAGCGCAAAGACGGCGAGCGTGAGCCGCGCGGTGGCAAGCCGGTGCGCGAAGGCGATCGGATCGGGGAACCATCCGGCTAACGGCGCGAAGTTTCGCAGCATGAGTGGCGCGTCGATGAAGACGGTGCTGAGCACCATGATGACGCCCGCCCATTTCGCCACGGAACTGAAACGGCGGATCGAGAAATCAATGAGATGATCGCGGGTGAAGGTGAGTCCGCGCACCCAGATGAAGGCGAGCAGGATGAGGTAGGTCTGCACGAAGAGGCCGCAGAGATATTCAAAAAGAAAGGAGAGCCAGACGACGACCTGCGACCATTGCATCCAGGCTTCGGAGGCTTCGAGCGAGAGGCCGAGCAGTTGCGGCGCGAGGTAAAGCAGCGGCTTCGCGATCGCCGCGAGCGCGCAGACGACGATGCCGAAATGCGCGGCCCATCCGAAGATACCGAACCGCTTTCGCAAGGCGCGGTGGAGGACGCGGTGATGCCCGCCGAGGTTGATGAGCAAAAGGATCGCGGCCAGTGCGGAGACGGGGAACGTGGCGGTGAGGCAGTTGAAAATGCCGGCGAGCGTCTCGAAGGCGGGCAGCCGGCTTTCGCGCAGCGCGCGGAGCAAATCCTCGCGCGGGAGCCACCAAAAGGAATCGCGCAGCCAGACGAACGCGGGGCCGTCTTCCGACGGCGACACCCACGCGAAGTAGGCGCGCTGCGCGAGCATGAAAAGCGCGGCGCAGAAACCGAAGAAGCCGGGGATCAGCCCCATCGCCGGATAGCGCCGCAGCGCGCGGAGCCCGTCGCGGAAGCTGGCGCGCGCGGGGTTGCTCCACATCATCAGTGCATAGCCGATAAGCGCGCACGCGAAGAGCGAAGGCGGGCTGAAGGTGAGCGCGGCGAGAGGCATGTCGAGGAAGACGAATGACGAATGAATCCCAAAGTCCCAAGCCCGAAGTAGCCGGCACGACGGCGCGTGCTGCTACAATAAAAGTTCGCCGACCTCGAAGACCAGTTCCGGCACGGTGCCGCAGCGCGCGGTCTCTCCACGCTGGAGGATCTCTCCGACTTTGTAGCCATCGCCCTCTGGCTCCCGAAAAATCCGCACGCACTGCGCTGGTAAATCGAGCACCCAGTATTCTGGGATGCCGGCCTGCGCATAGAGCCGCGCCTTTCCTCCCGTGTCGAAAGCCACGCTCGAATCCCCGACTTCCACGATGAGCAAAACGTCCGCCGGTTGCGGGTGTGCCGATTTGTAATAATCCGCACGGCGGCGGACGACGGCGAGATCGGGCTGCGGCTCGGAATGTGGCGGAATGGTTACGGGCTGCTCGAGCCGGAGAGCCAGCGTGGGCGGGCATTTGGGGCGGATGGTGTCGATGAACGACGACGTGTGAGAGGAATGATCCGGCCCGAGTGGTTGCATGAGATGGAGTTCGCCGTGGATGAGTTCGACGCGCTCCTCGGGGGCGAAGAGACGGTGCTCGGCGAGGAAATGGTAGTCATCCACCGAGAAGCGGTGGCGTTCGATCGCAGGCGTCGATGTGGCTGCGGAAATCATGGGGCAAAGCTATATCATCGCGGGGAACGGGTGCAAGAGGGCGGGCTGCGGATTCACTCCCACCGGCTGCTCTTGCTCCCGGTGAACGCGACGAACAAACCGAGGAGGACGTGGACGGCAAGCACCCAGATGCACATGGGCACGTCGGACAAACCGGTTTGAGTGACCTTGGCCACCGCGTTGTAAGCGCGGGTGTCGCGCATGGCGCTGATGAAGCCGGACCAGCTCCAGTACGCGGCGATGAATGGGCGCGTGAGCCAGCCGAGTGTCGCGGGGAGCGCGAGGACTGCGCCGCTGAGTGGGAGCTGGAAGCCGACGAGGTAGATGCCGGCGAGCGAGGCTTGCTCGGCGCTTTTCATCAGGCTGGAAATGGCGAGGCAGGTCGCGGTGATGGCGGCGTTCACGAGGACGAGGAGCAGCAGTTGCGGGCCGAGATTTCCGGGGAAATGGACGATCGTGTTCACGAACATTCCCATCCAAACGGATTGCGCGAGGACGAGCACTCCGAGGAACGCGGCCTTCGACGCGACGTACGCGCCGGGGCGCAGGCCGGCGAATTTTTCCTTCTCGAAGATGAGGCGCTCGGCAGCGATTTCGCGCGAGGCGTTGTTCGCGCCCATGAGTGCGAGGAGCACGACTTGGAACATGACGAGGCCGGAGATGAGGCTGCCGGTTTTTGTCATCTCCGCCATTTGCTCGAACTCGCTTTTCATTTGCTGGAGCAGGTTTCCGAGCGGCGGGGTCGAGAGCGTTTTGATCTGCGGGATGCCGTCGAGCGCGAAGATGACGACGAGGCACGGGAAGCCGATGAGCAGCGCGAGCTGGAGCAGCACGGCGGCGCGGTCGCGGAAAAAAAGTTTCCACCGGCGCGCGAGCAGCACGGCGAATTGTTTCAGCGCGGAGGGCGAGGCGGCGGGCGGCGGGCGGTGCGGCGGCTCGGTGGTTTCCGCGGCGGGCTCGATCGGCCCGCCGTCGAGATTCGCGGTCGTGTAATAGGCGGCGCGGTGTTTTTGCCACGAGCGGTGCCACTCCTCGGGCGTGCGCATCGCGAGGCGCGGGAAAAGATCATCGGGCTGCTCCACTCCGAAGTAATGGAAAAGCGTGTCCGCCGCGCCGTGGTAGGCGACATGGCCTTCGCAGAGCACGAGCACGCTGTCGTAAAACGCAAGGTGCCGCAGGCTGTGCGTGACGGAAAGCACGATGCGCGCGTCGGTGCGCGAGAGGCGGTGCATCAGCTTCACGATTTCATCCTCGGCCTTCGGATCGAGGCCGCTCGTGGCTTCGTCACAGAGCAGCAGATGCGGCGAGCTGACCATTTCGAGCGCGAGCGCGAGACGGCGCTTTTGTCCGCCGGAAAGCAGCGCGACGCGGCGGTCGGCGATGTCGTCGAGTCCCACGTCGGCGAGGATTTTTTCGAGGGCCGCGTCGGCGGCTGCGGCGTCGAGTCCGCACACGCGCAGGCGCAGGGCGGCTTCGACGTTTTCCCAAACGGTGAGCAAATCGTAGGCAATGCTGAACTGCGGCGCGTAGCCGATTTCGTGCGGGTCCATGTCCTCCTCGGCGAGGTCGATGCCGTCCCATTCGATCTTGCCGCCCGTCGGTTCGCGGAGGCCGGCGATGGTTTTCAGGAGCGTGCTTTTCCCGCAGCCGGAAGGGCCGAGGATGGCGGCGAAATGATTTCGCGGAAAACGCACGCCGACTTCGGCGAGTAGATGCACGGCATCGGGCGCGGACCCGGCCTGGAGCGAGACGTCTTTGAGTTCGAGCACGGACGGGGATGGTGTGTGCGGACGGAAAGTTTGTCAGCAGCGAAGTCGCCGCTCCTTGCGCGCTTGCGCGCGGGGGCGCGGCGTTGGAAAGTCGCGGCCCAATGAGCAGCCCACGACGCCAACGCCAGCGCGGAACTTCCGCGTGGAAATGGTGGGCGCTCGCGGCGCTGCCGGTGCTGCTGCTCGGCGGATACTTTGCGGCGCGCGCGTGGATCGACTCGTATCTGCGCAGCGAGGAGTTCCGGCGCTTCGTGAGCCGCGCGACGGCGCATACTTTGAAAGCGGAGGGCGAGTTCGCGCCGCTGCATTTCACGGGGATGAACATTTACTCCGACGGCTTCAAGGCGCGCGGGAGCGAGGAGGCGGCGTTCGCGACTTTTGCGGTGGATCAAATCCGCGCGGACCTCAGCCTGCGGCGCTGGCGCGAGCGCGTGTGGCAGGTGGATCGCATCGAGGCGCAGCGCATGGAGGTGCATCTCGACGGGAGCCGCATCGCGCTCGAACGCACGCCGGAAAAAGCGCCCGCGCCGACGAGCGGCGGCGGCTGGCTGCCGAACCGGCTGGAGATTGCGACGGCCTCGGTGCGCGAGGTGAATCTGAGTTGGGACGGCGGCTCGCTGCGGCGGGTGAATGTGGTCGCGAATCAAAAAGACAGCGGCTGGGAAATCACGGGCAGCGGCGGGGGCATCGCGAACGGCGCGCTGCCCGGAGCCGATCTCGTCTCGATGCGGCTGCTCTACAAAGCGCCGTCGCTTTTTGTGCAAAGCGCCGAGCTGCGGCAGGGCGCGACGGGGGCCGTGAATGTGGAAGGCGAAGTGCGCGCCGGCGAGGACATCGACCTGCGCGCGAAACTCGCGGGGATCGAACTCACGCCCTTTCTCAACAACGACTGGCGCGTGCGGCTGCACGGAAAAATCGCGGGCGACGTGCGCGTGCAGAGCCGGCTTCCATCTGTGAACGGGCCGGTCGTTTCCGGTTCGCTTCAGCTTTCCGAAGGACAGTTGGAGGCGCTGCCTGTGCTGAATGAAATCGCAAATTTCACGATGCTCGACCGCTACCGCCGGCTCACGCTCAGCCGCGCGTCCGCGGATTTCCGGCAGGAAAACGGGACGCTGCACGCGACGAATTTCGTGGCGGAATCGACCGGGCTGATTCGCATCGAAGGCGGCTTCACGGTCGCGAATGGAATCATCGACGGCGCGTTTCAGGTCGGCGTCGCGGCCTCGAGCCTCGCGCTCGTGCCCGGCGCGCAGGAGCGCGTCTTTACCGAGACGCGCGGCGGCTACGTGTGGACGCCGATGCGGCTGCACGGTCCGGTCGATGCGCCGGGCGAAGATCTTTCGCAGCGACTCGTCGCGGCGGCGGGCGGCGCGGTCGTCGAAAAGGTCGGCGAGACGGTGAACAAGGTGATCGAGACCGGGAAGGACGTCATCAAGGGCGCGTTCGACCGGCTGATGCCGTTGTTCAAATAGAGCAGGTCACTCGATTGTGATGCTCTTGTTTCGCTGCAAACGGAACGCTTCCTCCGCTGCCTCGTAGATTTTATTGAGGTGATCTTTTTCCACCACGCGGTACTCGACCGTGCGCGCGTGCGTCGTCGTCGGATAGTTCTTCACGACTTTTTTCCAAACATCCTGGCCGGTCTTTTCGGCGGCTTGTTTGAGAAGCTCCTGCGCCTTGTCGAGCGTCGCCTGGCCGAGCGCGACGGGCGAGTTCGGCGTCGTGGGTTCAAGGTAATAGAAACGTGCGAGCAGCGAACCGTTGGTGTCGATGTTCACCTCGGTCACGCGCGCGATGCCATCGACGAGATACTCGTGGCTGGTCACGGCAACGATCGAGCGGACAGCCACTTCGTAGGTGCCCCCGGGTAGCTTCGCGCGGAAGAGCATGATATTGGACGCGGACGCGGTCGTGGTCGGCGGTGTCGCGGCGGGAGTCTGCGCGAAAAGCGCGACCGGGAGGAGTGCGAGGGCGAGGAGGAGCGGCTTCATGGGAAAAGTGAACATCGTGCGTTCAGTAACCTCAAGCTCTGCGCCTAGGTATTACCGCTATCGGTGGGAGACGCATCTAACGTGGATTGCAAATGGACACGGCGATAACGGTCGATCAGTAAGCGAACACCAGCCAGCAGATAGGCGTAGAGGGATGCAGGCAACCAGCCAATGATGAGGAAAAGCGTGTCTGAAATAGGGCTATCCCGTTCAGGATCCAACCCGTTGAGAACAAAAGAAGCGAGTAGGAGTGAGAAATAAAAAGTGGCCGTTCCTAGGAATGCACCAAGCATGAGCGACCGCAGACGAAAGACCCAATAAATGGGACCGCCAAGGGCAAGCGTCAGGCAGATTATGTCGGCTGTGTGGGCGGAAATCATTGTTTGTTCGTAGCGAGCAAGTAGCGGCTAAGGATGAAAGCTCAAGACTCGCGGCGCGGCTGGAGCGCGATGAGGATGTTCGCGATCGTGATGAGGCCGCCGCCGAGGAGCAGGTGCGGCGTGAAAATTTCGTTAGCGTATTCGACGCCGAGCCAGCGCCCGAGCGGGACGGGGAGGAAGAGCGCGAGTAGCGTCGCGAAGACCGGCTCGGCGCAGTAGATGATGCCCGCGCTGGATGCGTCGAGGTGCGGCTGCCAACGGTTCATCAGCAGGAAGGC
>JAYVRQ010000521.1:0-15080 GCA_043776145.1 Chthoniobacteraceae bacterium | reverse complement strand
AGCGCGGGAGCAGCCGCCCCTTCGGATCGTTCGCGAGAAAATCCGCGAGCGCGCCCTCGTGCTCGCGCAGCAGATTCGTGGCGCGCGTGAGATTGCCCATGCGCGCCGGATCGAGCTTTTCCGCGACGAGCGTGGCGGAGACGTTCACGCTGTTGAGCACGTTGCCGACATTGTGCAGCAGCCCGGTCGCGACCTCGGCCATGCCCGCCTGCCGCGAGGCATCCATGAGCTGCCGGTGGATGCGCTCCACTTCTTCCTCCGCCCGCGTGCGCTCCGCGATCTCGCGCCGCAGCGCCGCGTCGCGCTCCTGGATTTGCGCGAGCATGCTGTTGAAAGTGTCGGTGAACGCGCCCACCTCGTCCTCCCCGCGCTTCTCCGCGCGCAGCGAATAATCGTCGCGCGCCGCGACCTCGCGCGCGGTGTCGCCGAGCGTCTTGATGGGATCGGCAATCAAGCGCACGAGCCGCGCCGACACCGGCCCGGCGACGAGAAAGGCGATGGCGAGCGCCGCGAGGAATCCGACCGCATGACGGCGCGCGAGCTGCATTTTCTGCGTCGAGTAATCCGTGCGAATGCGCAGCGTGCCGCCGTCCCCGGCGATGGGCTGCTCGAACGAATCCGCGCCGGCCGGCTGCGTGAACACGCCGCCCTCTTTCGACACAATCTCCGCGCTAACGATGTGCGGCGTGGCCATGAGTCCTTGCACGATGCGCTGCACCGCATCGGGTTCGTCGTTGGAAATCGCCTCGCCCGCGCTGGCGGCGGCAGCCTGCGAAACGGTCCGCATTTCCCGCCAAAAATCGCGCTGGAAAAAATGGAGCTGAATCGCAAACAGCGCGAGCGAGGCGCACAGCAGCGCGGCGGCGCAGGTGACGAGAATCGTGAACCGCAGCTTGCCCAGGATGGGTGCATTGCGCAGACGCTCCGTCTTCATCGGCGGCGGCGGACTCGAAGGGACATTTCATGTCATGTAGGACAATTCGTTGGAAAATGCGCGCATTTCGTCTGCCGTCGGCGCGGGCAGCGCGAGGGCGCGGGACCGTCGGACCGGCGCGCGCGGCACGAACGCGCGCAGGCTGTGAAAGGCGGGCGGCGGCAGCGCGGGGCGCGGACGGGATGTTGGAATGCACGGTGTTGGATTCATGGCAGTGGGCTGCGACGAGTTTAAGCAGGGGATATGCCTTGAACGTCTTGCCGACCTCGTTCCCAAGCTGCGCTTGGGAATGCCCGAATTGGGCGAAGTTGCACTTCGCGTGGAAGGGGTGTCTGCGGGCGGGTTGCTCCGCCCACGCGCTCCGCACCGCCGAAGTGCAACTTCGCCAACCAAGCATTCCCAAGTGGAACTTAGGAACGAGGGTTTGAAAAGGTCACGGTGGACAGCGCCCTGTCCGCTCCACCCGCGCCGGGCTTCGGCATTTCGCCAGGCGAGCCGCAGGCCGTGCCAGAGTCCGGCTCGCTGAGCCTGCTGCTGTTCGGCGCGGTGGGAATGCTCGGCCGCCGTCCGTGGTCGCGGTGCGGCTGATCCATGCTTGCACATCCAAGCCGGTTTCCGCATTTCAAATGTGGTCGTCGTCGTGCGGTTACTTGCAGCGGCTTTTACCATCAACCTCAAAACCCCCGAAATGAAAATGACTTGTCTCCCCTCACTGATGCGGCTTTCGCTAGCTCTTCCCATCCTCATCGCTTCGATCTTAGCCGTGCTACTGCTGCACGTTTCTCACGCCGACGTTCTCGATCAATATAACTTTGGA
The DNA here is from genome assembly GCA_043776145.1 of Chthoniobacteraceae bacterium. Taxonomy (GTDB): domain Bacteria; phylum Verrucomicrobiota; class Verrucomicrobiia; order Chthoniobacterales; family Chthoniobacteraceae; genus JANLQB01. The sequence goes on along the minus strand of JAYVRQ010000521.1, from coordinate 13,329 downwards.
CCCGATGGCACCACGCCCGGCGTGCTCACACCAACTGCTGTGGGATTGTATCTGACGGCGTCGAGCATCACCGCAGATGCAGGCCTTCTGCTCGATCTTACAAACCCCGCGACGCAGCCGACGACGACGCCGTATCTGCGGACAGCTTTCGTGATCACGAGTACGACACAGGAGGCAGCGTTCACGAATAACGCGGATTTCAAATTCACGCTGACGGCGGACACAGGCTATCTGCTGAATCTCACGGCGCTGGACTTTGACGCGACGCGCGGCGGCGCGAGCACACCCCGCGGCTATGCGGTGCGGACGAGCGTGGATGGTTTCGCGTCGGTGCTTGGCACAGCCGATCTCCCCACCGTGCGTCCGACTTTTACCCATGTGAATCTCAGCCTCGCGGGCGCGGCGTTTCAGAATCTCTCGACGATTACTTTCAATATCTACTCATACTCGCCGGCAACTGGCAGTGCGGTGGATTATGATTCCGTCGTGGTGAGTGGAACAACGCAAGCAGTCCCCGAGCCCGGCGCGACGGGCCTGCTGCTGCTCGGCGCGGTGGGAATGCTCGGTCGCTGTCCGCGCCCAAGGAGAGGAGTGCGCCCCGCCGCCGAGCCCACACCATCCGCGAAGCGGCACTCTCATCTCGCGCGAATTTGATTTGCCGCCTCGCGGAGAATTGAGGGTCGGCGGCGGGACGCACGGGTAGTGGCTCCGTTTGAAAAAGCCCTGTCATGTTGAGCGGAGCGAAACACCTCTGATCATTTTCTTCTTCTGGCGCGTTCCAGAGGAAGAAAAGAGTCAGAGGTTCTTCGCTTCGCTCACAATGACAGGTTTTTTTACGGAATGGCGGCGTAACGATCCAAGGCCGCGCTCCAATCTGCGAGGCTCGGCTTTCACCCAGGCAAATGCGGGTCAGGCGACAGCGGAAAAAAAGATCGTCAGGGAAAAGGGGCGTTTTTCTGGCATATGCCTTGAGGTGCCCGCGCGGGTGCCCGACAGTCTGCGCACCATGAAATTTCCCCGCTGGCTCTGGATCGCATTGGTGCTCGTTCTCGCCGCCACCGCGCCCGCCGCGGAGCCGGGGCCGGTGATCGTCGTGCCGGTTCGCACCGAGATTTCCTCGGCGCAGTTTTTCTTTCTCCGCCGCGCGCTGAAGGATGCCGAGCGTCGCCACGCCAGCGCCATCGTGCTCGACATGGATACTTACGGCGGCGAGGTGAAGGCGGCGATCGACAGCATGGATGCGCTGATGAAGACGCAGGTGCCGACGTTCACTTTCATCAACAACAAGGCCATCTCCGCCGGGTCGATGATCGCGCTGGCGACGCAGAAAATTTACATGGCTCCGACTGCCGTCATCGGCGCAGCGGCTCCGGTGATGTCGGGCGGCGAGGATTTGGCAAAAACGATGGCGGACAAAACGGTGTCGATGCTTTCGGCGAAGGTGCGCGCGGCGGCGCAGAAAAACGGGCACAACGCGGAAGTCGCGGAGGCGTTCATCGACAAGGAAAAGGAAATCAAGATCGGCGACGTGGTGATCGACCGCGCCGATTCGCTGCTCACGCTGAGCGCGGAGGAGGCGGCGACGTTTTACAATGGGAAGCCGCTGCTCGCCGTGGGCATCGTCGGCACGATCGAAGAACTGCTGAAGAGCGCGGGTGTCAGCGGCGACGTGGAGCGGCTGGAGCCGACGGGGTTCGAGCAGCTTGCGTTTTGGATCACCGCGCTTTCGCCGCTGCTGCTGCTCGGCGGGATCATCGGTTCCTACATCGAGGCCAAGACGCCCGGCTTCGGCCTGCCCGGCATCATCGGGCTCTCGTGCTTCGCGCTGTTCTTCGCGGGGCATTTCGTGGCGGGGCTGGCGGGGTGGGAAGTCGTGGCTTGTTTTGCCATCGGCGTCGCGCTCGTGCTCGGCGAGTTGTTCCTGCATCCGGGCACGGTCATCCCCGGACTCGTCGGCGCGTTGATGATGTTTGGCGCGCTCGTCTGGGCGATGATCGACCGCTATCCGAGCCAGCCGGTCTGGCCCACGGAGGACATGCTCGTTCGCCCTTTGATAAACGTGGGCATCGCCATCGTCGGCTCCGGCCTGCTCATCGCCGTGCTCGTGAAATATCTCCCCGCCTCGCCGCTCTACCGGCGCATCGCCCTCGTCTCCGCGCTGCCCTCCGGCGATGCCGCTGGTGCTGAATCCTCCCGCGCCATCCAGCCCGGCGCCACGGGCAGCGCGAAGACCATGCTGCGTCCGAGCGGGAAGGCGGAGTTCGGCACGCATCTTTTCGATGTCGTGACCGAGGGCGGCTTCATCGAGGCCGGTGCGACGGTGCGCGTGGTGCTCGTCGAGGGCGCGCGGGTTGTGGTCGAGGCGGTGTGACCGGCCAGCCTGGCTCCGGGCAGGGGTCGATGGCGCATCTGTAACGATTCCGTGACACTTTTCGGATGCGGCCTCGGAACCTTCGGCTATCGTATCCATCAAGACGGTAATCGCCGTCCACTTCCCTGCCCCTATGAATCGAATCCTTCGCTCCCTTGTCGTATCGTCCGCCCTAATGCTCTCGCTCGTCCGTGGAAATGCGGCGGTCGTCATCAATGAAATCATGTATCACTCGGCGGCAGTGCCAGAGGATCACGCGCAGGAGTGGATCGAACTCTACAACGACAGCCCGACGGCGACGGTCGTTCTGACGGGGTGGAAATTTACAAAGGGCGTGGATTTCACTTTTCCAAATCCGACGACGCTCGGGCCGAATGGCTACATCGTGATTGCGGCGAATGTCGCGGCGTTTCAGGCGGCGCATCCGGGGTTTGCGGGGCAGTTGGTCGGCGGGTGGGTGGGAACGCTCACGAATTCGAGCGAGCATTTGGTGCTCGTGGATGCGGTGCTGGCGACGGTCGATGAGGTGCATTCCTCGAATGAAGGCGACTGGGGGCTGCGCGGGCGCGGGCCGCTGCTGCTGACGCATCGCGGGTGGGAATGGTTTTCGGATGCGAATGGCGGAGGGAAGACGATCGAGCTGCGGAATCCGGCGCTGGCGAAGTTCGATTGCGGGCAGAATTGGGGCGTGAGCGCGGCGCTGGGCGGGTCGCCGGGCGGGGTGAATTCGGTGGCGAGTGTGAATGTCGCGCCGCTCATCAAGGACGTGAAGCACAAGCCGGATGTGCCGCATTCTACGGAAGCGGTGCAGGTTTCCTGCAATCTCCATGACGAAGCGGCGGGCGCGACGGCGGCGCTGCACTGGCGGCTGGATGGCGCTGGCGCTTTCAACACGCTGGCGATGACGGACACGAACGGCGACGGGGATGTGGAGGCGACGATTCCGGCGCAGGTGAATTTGGGGATCGTCGAGTATTACATCTCGGCGACGGATGGCGTGAACGCGCGGACGTGGCCCGCGCCGGCGCGGACGAGCGACATCGGCGTGCTGCCGGAGACGTTCGGGCAGGTGACGAATGCGCTGTATCTCGTGGACAATTCTTTCGATGCGAGCGCGGCGTTTCAGGCGGCGGGGAGTCAGCCGATTTACCGGCTCATCATGACGGCGGCGGAGAAGGCGGAGCTTTTGCAAATCCAGACGAACGCGGGGCAGGACGCTTCGGACGCGGCGATGAATGCGACTTTCATCTCGCACGATGGGACGGGCGTGAAGGTGCGCCATCTCACCGGGCTGCGAAATCGCGGGACGGGCTCGCGGCTCGGGCCGCCGAATAACTACCACCTCGGCTTTCGCAATGACGACGGTTGGGAGGGGCGCGGCTCGCTGCAATTCAACTGCCGCTATCCGCATTCGCAGGCGCTCGGCTCGCTGTGCTTCGATCTCGCGGGCGTCGCGCCGCAGGATTCCGCGCCGGTGAAAATCCGCGTGAATGGCGTCGATCTCGCGGAGGCGGGGCTGCGCATGTATGGCCGCTACGTGCGGAATGAGCCGATGAGCGGCGACTTCGCGAAACGGCATTATCCCAACGATCCCGACGGCAACATTTACTTTCTCGACGATCACAATCCCGGAACGGTCGGCACGCCGGTCGGCAATCTCGGGAGCGGCGAGTTCCGCTACGAGGGGACGAATCCGCTGTCTTACGCGGACACGTTCATCAAAAAGACGAACGAGGAGATCAACGACTACACGGACCTCATCGCGCTCACGGACAAGCTGACGAACACGCCGGATGCGACGTTTGCGGCGACGATCCTGCCGGTGCTCGATGTGGATCAGTGGTTCACTTCCATCGCGACGGATGCGCTCATCGGGAATCAGGAGGGCGGCTTGCAGAGCGGGCGCGCGGACGATGCTGGGATGTATCGCGGCGTCATCGACACGCGCTTCAAACTGATCCCGCACGATTTCGATTCCGTGTTTTCCTTCGGCCTCAATGCGCAGGATCCGGGCGGTCCCGGCGGCGGCGGTGCGTTTGCGCCTGCGGTGCCCACGTCGCGCAGCATTTTCAGCTACGATGGCGAAGCGCCGACGAGCGGAGTGGATGGCGTGCTCGGGCTGCATCGTCTTTTTTCGCATCCTGAAATCGTCCCGCGCTACTACGCGAAACTTCTGGAGCAGATGGACAAGTGGTTCAACCACGCGACGCTCGATCCGCAGATCGACCGGCTGCTCGGCGGCTGGGTGGCGGCGACGGGAACGAATGTGAGCGTGGCGTCCGCGAAGGGATTCATCGACCTGCGGCGCGCGGCGGTGCTCGCGCAAATCCAGCAGAACTACACGCTGAACGTGACGACCGGCGCGGCGGCGGTGGGTGGATACACGACGACGACGGATGGCTCGGCGGCGATCGCGGGCACGTTCAACGTCGCGAAGACTTACTCGATCACGGTGAATGGGCAGCTTGCGACGTGGTCGTATCGGAATACCGGCACCGCGTCGGGCGATGACGATGCGGGCGAGTGGTTCCTCACCGTGCCAGCGGGCGGCGGCGGTGTGCTCACGCGCGGGTTGAATAAAGTCGTCGTGAGTTTTTGGGATGGCATCGGCGGCACGGGGAAAATCGTGAACCAACTGACGGCGGACGTTTTCTACAACGTGACGGGGACGACCGTGACGGGCACGCTGACCGCAGGCTCGATGCGGCTCACCGCGCCATCATCGTACCTTCCCGGCAAGCCTTTCCTCGCGCGCGTCGAGCTGCTCGATGCGGCGGGAAATCTCGACCGCACCGCGTGGGACACGACCGTCACGCTCACGTCGAACGTCGGCGGGATCACGCTGCCGACCGTGCAGCTTTACAACGGCCAGGGCAGCGCGCTCATCACCGCGGGCGGCGGCGCGGGCGGCGGCACCACGCAACTCATCATCCCCGGCGGCACGCTCGCTGCGCCGAATGCTTCCGGTCCCGACTGGCGAATGCTCGACACCGGCGCGGAACCGGCGGCCACTTGGAAAAGCGACCAGGCATTTGTGGACAGCGCGTGGACGCTCAACAAGCTCCAGGCCGGCGCGGGCGACGGCGACGAACGCACGGTGCTGGCCAACGTGGCCGGTTCAGCGGTGAACACGCGGCGCGCATTTTACTTCCGCAAAATCTTCAACGTCGCGAATCCCGCGGCGTTCGCGTCGCTGGTGCTCAAGGCGGTCGTCGATGACGGCGCGGTGTTTTATCTCAACGGCACCGAAGTCGCGCGCGACAACATGCCCGCCGGCACGCCGACGCTCACCACGCCCGCGTCGTCGAATCGCAGCGCCCCCGCCGAGTCGAACATCAACACGTACGACATCTCCGCGTTCCTGAATCTCCTCGTGCCCGGAAACAATTTGCTCGCCGTGGAGGTCCACAATTTCAGCGACGCCGTGCCGACGTACAGCGGCGACTTGAGCTTCGACTGCGAACTCGACGGCACCGCGCCATCGAGCGATCCCGGCGCGTTCACGCTCACCGCGAGCGGTGGCGGCTTCAGCGCGCAGAAGGCGATCACGTCGCTCACGAACACGCCGACGATCACGACGGCGACCACGCCGATCGCGGCGAACACGACTTGGAGCGGCGTCGTCCGCGTCACGGGAAATGTCACGGTCAACACCGGCGTCACGCTCACCGTGGCGGCGGGCGCGCATATTCTTTTCGATGGAAACGCTACGGCGGGCAGCGCGGCGGGCACGGGCCTGATCGTGAATGGCGCGCTCGTGTCGCAGGGCACGCAGGCGAATCCCGTGGATTTCGGGCCGTTCCTCGCGACGGATAAATGGGGGCAAATCTCGTTCGTGAATGCGCAGCCGAGCACGCTGAACTACACGCTGCTCCACGGCGCGGGACATTCCACCGGAGCAGGCCACACGGGCTACGGGCCGATGATTCGCATGAGCGTCGCGAGCCTTTCGCTGCTCGACAGCGTGCTCGCCGACGGACCCGCGAAAGCGATCTACACCGTGGCCGATGGCGCGAACACGACGAGCATCACGATGCAGCGTTCGATCATCGAGCGCATGGTCACCGGCCCCGAACTCGAAAGCGGCTGCTCGCTGCTCATCGAGGACTCGAACATCCAGCGCATCCTGCCCGATTTCCGCGAAGGCACGGGCACGGCAATCCTCTCGAACGACGAGGACACGCTCTACGTCCACAATCCCACGAGCCGTTCCGTGATCGTGCGCCGCTCCGTTTTTGCGCGGTGCGGCGACGATATGTTCGACGGACTCGGCGGCCCGCTCGTCGTGGAAAAAAGCATCCTCCGCGAAGGCTGGGACAAGGGCATGTCGCTGCTCAACAACGACCTCACGATTTCCGACACGCAAATCATCCGCTGCGACAAGGCCATCGTGCCGAAATCCGACGCAGCGGTGGTCCGCACCGTCACGGCGACGAATCTCACCATCGTCGGTGAAAATCACGACAGCTCGATCGCGCCGTGGGGCTACACGGGTGGCGTAAATGGCGGCGACCCCGACACGGCGAGCACGGGCTTTTACACGCAAAACAAAGCGGGGCAGAGCAACGCGGGCGCGACGCTTTCCGTCACGGCGAAGAATTGCATCGTCATCGCGCAGCAGCCCGTGCTCATCGACGCGCCGTATCTCGCGGCGAATACCGTGCTCACTTTCAGCGACACGCGGCTCGACACGGGCGCGGCTTTCGCGTGGCCCGGCACGGGGAACATCACGACCGATCCGCTCTTCGTCGCGCCGCTCACGGCGGACTACCATCTCACCGCCGCCTCGCCCGCGCGCAATACGGGCGATCCCGCTTCGCCGCTGGATGCCGACGGCTCGCGCGCGGACATGGGCGCGCTGCCCTACACGACCGCCGCAGTCGGCGCGGGCACGATCACTTGGTCACCCGGCGGCGGGCCGTACCGCGTCACCGGCGATGTCACCGTCCCGAGCGGCACCACGCTCGTCATCAATCCGGGCACGAGCGTGCTCGTGGATTTGAACCGCAAGATCACCGTCAACGGCGTCATCAAAGTCAACGGCACCGACAACGCGCGCGTCGTCTTTTCAAACGTGCCCGGAACGACTGCGACCGACCCGATCACCGGCCTCGCCGGACAGCCCGCGAAGTGGGGCGGCCTCACCGTCACCGGCCCGGCGATCGGCAGCGGCCCCGCCATCACCGGCAGCGAATTTCGCTACTGCACTTTCCTCAATGCGCAGCCCGCCGTCGCCGCTGGAAACACCGGCTCGCTCGGCATCATCCGCGCGTTCGCGCTCATCGATCACTGCATTTTCCTCGGCACGCATCTGCGGCAGGTCTATGGCGAAAACTGCGCGCTCCAGGTGCAGTACTCGACCTTCGTCGATCCGTTCGATCCCGCGAACAACGCGGACAATCCCGTGGCCTACGCGCTCGATAACATCGCCGAGCCGCTCAAGGTCGCGAACGCCAACAACGCCGATGCGAACTACGTCTTCGGCCTGCCAGTCGGCGGCTACTTCCGCGTTTGGTACAATGAATTTCGCGGCAACAAAGGCCACAACGATGTCTTCGACGCGGACTCCGGCGGCTTCAATGCGGCGGCGGGCGTGAACAACACGAACCCGATTCTCGACTGCCGCTACAATAATTTCCTCGGCCTCACCGGCGACGAGCACATCGACCTCGGCGGCGACGCCTACGTCGCGGACAATATTTTCCAGCGCGGCCACAAGGACGTGTGGACGAACGATCACGGCTACTCGAATTGCATCAGCTCCGGCGACAAGAGTGGCGCGACGACGATCTGGGTGGCGCGAAATATCGCGTTCAACGTGGATCACGTCATCAACTGCAAGGCGGCGACGGCGACGATTTTCGAGAACAACACGGTCGCGAATTTCAGCGCGGATTTTTCCTACACCTCGACGCCGCCGGTCGCGCCGTTCACGCAGGATGTGCGCTGCTCGGCGATCAATCAGTACGTGCCGGACGACACCGGCCCGTCGCGCGGCGACGGCGCGTACATCGCGGGGAATCTCTTTCACAACATCCCGCGCGTGGTGACGTGGGCCGACCTGCCCGCGACGACCGCGACGAAACTCGAGGCCGCGAACAACTACATCAACGGCATCACCGACAACTCCGTCGGGCCGATCACCGGGCAATTCTCCGGCGGCACGCTGCATCCCGGCGGGTTCACTGCGCTCGGGACTTTCGTGGCTCCGGGCAATCCGCAGTTCGTGGATGAAGCGGCGGGCAACTACGCGCTGAAAGCGACCTCGCCCGCGCGCGGCACCGCGCCCGGCGGGCTCGACTACGGTGCGAGCATCGCGCCGTGGATTCACGTCAGCGGCGGGCCGCTCGGCAGCACGGATCAGACGACGGCGAACTTCACCATCTCCGGCCCCGCGATGGTCGCCTACAAATGGCGGCTCGACGGCAGCGCGTGGAGCGCCGTGCAGCCCATCGGTGCGCTCATCTTCCCGCGCAGCGGCGCCACGGTGCGCTCCGCCACGCTCGCGCTCACCGGCCTCACCGCCGGCGCGCACACGCTCGAAGTCATCGGCCGCGATCCCGCCGGCAACTGGCAGGACACCGATCTCGCGCGCACCGTCGGCGGGCTCCCACCGAATGCGCCGACGGCGCGGACGTGGACCGTCGATCTCACCAACCCGATCATCCGCCTCAACGAAGTGCTCGCCGAAAGCGCGACGCTGCCCGACACGATCGAACTCGTGAACCTCGGCGCGACGCCCGTGAATCTCGGCGGCTACTCGCTCACCGACGATCCGCTCCTTCCAAACAAATACGTGATCCCCGCGAACACGATGCTCGCACCGGGAGCGTTCATCACCTTCCCCGCGACGACGACCCTGCTCGCGCTCGATCGCAACGGCGACACGGTTTATTTGCGCAACGGCGCGCTGCTCGTGGACTCGATCGCCTTTGGCAATCAAATCCCCGACCTCACCATCGGACGCAGTCCGAACACCGGCGCGTGGACGCTCGGCACGCCGACGCTCGGCGCGGCCAATGTCGCGCTGCCACTCGGCGATCCAAACGGCGTGCGCATCAGCGAATGGTTCACCAGCGGCGACGTGCTCTACGACGCTGACTGGATCGAACTCACGAACCCGAGCACCGCGCCGATCGACCTCGCCGGCTTGCGCATCACCGATAACCGCATCGGCGATCCGCAGGCGCACACCTTCGCGCCGCTCACGTTCATCCCCGCGACCGGCTACGCGCGCTTCATCGCCGACGGCGCAACGTCGCAAGGCCCGTCGCATCTCAGCTTCTCGCTCGATGCGCAGCAGGAAAACATCTCGCTCCACAGCGCCGCCGGCACGCAGCTCGACCTCATCGTTTTCTACCCGCAAACCACCGACCGCTCGATGGGCCGCGACGCAAGTGGCAACTACGTTTTCTACGAACTGCCGACGCGCGGCTTCCTGAATGGGAGCACCGATCCGGCCTACGCCAATGCGCTCGAAATCCTGCGCCACCTGCGCATCACCGAGATCATGTACAACGCGATCGGCGGCTCCGATTTCGACTACATCGAAGTGACCAACACTGGCGCGGTGCCGATCGCGCTCGCGGGAGTTTCGTTCGTGCAAGGCATCGCGTTCACCTTCCCCGCGATGACGCTGAACCCCGGCGAATGCACCGTCGTCGTGAAGACGCTCTCGCGCTTCCGCTCGCGCTACGGCAACGCGCCGGTCGTCGCCGGCAGCTACACCGGCCAGCTCGACAACGGCGGCGAAATCCTCGGTCTGCAACTCCCGCCGCCCTTCGATGCGAATACGCTGACCTTTAACTACAGCGACCTCTGGTATCTCTCCACCGACGGCCTCGGCACGTCGCTCGTCGTGCCAAATGCGCTCGTGAACGCCAACCTCTGGGGCGACCGCGACACCTGGCTCGCCAGCGCCGCGAACGGCGGCAACCCCTGCGGCATCGGCGCACGCACCGATACCTACAGCGGCTTCTCCGTTTTGAATGTCGTGCCAGCCGTGACCGACGACCTCGACCGCGACAGCATTGGCGCGCTGATGGAATTCAGCCTCGGCCAGGACATCACCAATCCGAATGGCTACTACGGAGTCGCAGGTCTGCCGATCCTCGGACGCGCAGGCGACGGTCGCGCGACACTCAGCTTCTTCGTCCCGCAAGTCGCCGGAGCCGTGCAAAGCCACGGTTACTCCGACCTCACCTACACCGTGCAAGCCGCCAACACCCTCGGCACCTGGACAACCATCGCCGTGAAAACTTTCACGACAGCGTGGACCGGCACCGCCACCGTCGGCGCACCGAGCGGCGGCTACGTCCCCATCACGATCAGCGACCTCGCCCCACTTAGCACCCCGCCGCGCTATCTCCGCCTGCAAGTGAGTTGGACGCCTTAGCCCGTAGTGGCTGCGACGCCCACGTCGCAGACCCACGCGCGACGGATTTTTTTCAGAACCTCATTACAGTACCTGGAATCGAGACGGCACCTGCGCCCCACCGCAGAGCGGTAGCCCCTGCCGATCGAATGACCTGCATCGGGTGTCCGGCTCTCTCGCCCAAGTGCTCCGGCTCAAAAGGTGAACCGAGGCCGCTTTGGGCTCATCGTACCAACTCGGAAAATGTTGCGTCCAAAGGCCGATCGTCGGCACGCCCGAATGCGCCATCGCGAGATGATACGGTCTCGTCGGGACGACAGTTTTTTGGATTGCGGCTTCGCCGTACTACGCCACCCGCCGGCTCGTCCGCTCCGTGTGCAGCGCATCGAGCGTCGCGCGGATTTGCGTGAGGAGTTTCTGCTGCGTGTAGGGCTTCGGAATGAAGCCGCGCATTCCCTTCGCGAGCATCGCACGCAGGCGATCCTGCTCGGCGAAACCGCTGCTGAGCACCACCGGCACCTGCGGATTGATCTCCAGCAATTCGTGGAAAACGTCCGAGCCATCCATCACCGGCATGGTGAAATCGAGGATGATGAGCGCGACCTGATCGCGCAGTTTGCGATAGAGTTCGATCGCTTGGAAACCGTCGCGCGCCGTCACGACGCGGTAGCCTTCATCGGTCAGGACGCGCTGCGCGAGCATGGTCACGAATTCCTCGTCATCGACGATCATCACGAGTTCGCGGTTGCCGGACGGATTCGCGATTTTCTCATCCGCTGCACCGCCGCTCACCGGCGCGGACACAGGCGCTTTCCCCACCGAAGCCAGTACGGGCGCGGCAGCTAACGCGGTCTCGGCATTGTAGCCGCCGACGCGCTCGACCATCAGGCGCGTCACCTTGGCGGCGCGCTCGATCCCGGTGTGCAGAATCTCGAAATACCGCTCGCTCTCCGCCGTGGCAGGCTGGAGCATTTCGAGAAACTTGCTCGATTCCGAAATGACCTGCAGCAGGTTGTTCAGTTCGTTCGCCGTGGATTTGACCCACCGAATTTCCTCAGTGTCCAGCATGGCGCGCGGTGGTGGATTTTTGATTTACGCTCCCTCGTCCCGGCAGGCCCACCACACACAACCGAGGAAGGCGGCGACGACGAAAGAAAACATCCCTAAAGTCAGCATATTGGAGCGAGTGTTGCCTCATAATAGCAGCTTAGGTCAACAGTTTTCATGCCGAATTAGAGCGCGATCTCAAAAAAATCCCGGAACACCGCGCGATACACTTCGATCTTCATCTCCGGCAGCCACGCGATCTGAAATTCCGAGGGCGCGATCCACTTCCACGCGCGAAATTCGGGATGCTCTCTCTCAACATTGATGTGCGAATCCGGCGCGACGAACTCGCACAAAAAATAATGCTGCTCCTTCCCGCGGAATCCCTTTTTCCGGCGCCCGTCGCCGAACAGATACCGATACGGCCCGCGCGTCTGGACGATCCGGTAGTCTTCGGGAATCACGCCGATTTCCTCCCAAAGCTCGCGCTTCAACGCCTGCTCCAGCGTCTCGCCATCGTCCACGCCGCCCTGCGGAAATTGCCACGCGCCCGGAACTTGCAGGCGCTCGCAAACGAGAATTTGACCCTGCGCATTTCTCAAAATGCCCGCGACATTCGGTTGGTATTCAATTTCACTCATGCGGATGGATGGAAAAAATCTGCGCCTCACCCTCGGTCTCGCCGCGTTCGCCCTCGCGATCTGGCTCGCGCTGCTTTGGCAGCCGGCGCGGCAGGTGCGGCTGCATCAGCGGCACCTCCTGCGCGCGGTGGAAAAACGCAATTGGACGAACGTCGGAAAATTCATCGGCGCGGAGTATCGCGATCGGTGGGAGCATGACAAAGAGAATGTGATCGCGCGGTCCGCGCAGGTCTTCGGCCAGTTTCTTTTTTGCAACATCGAGGCGCAGGAGCACTCGCTGCATCTCGCCGATGGCGCAGGCACCATCGGCGTCCGGCTCACACTCAGCGGCACGGGCAGTCCCATTGCCGACTTTGCGAAACAGCGCGTCAACGCACTCACCGAACCGTTCATTTTCAAATGGACGCATCGAAGTTGGAAGCCGTGGGATTGGGAACTCATTGCCGTCGATCAGCCGCAGCTCGAAATCGCTGAGATGGACGACTTGTGAGCAGCGATAGCCGGCACAGTCCGCGCGCCATTTTCATGCTGCTCCTCGCCACGATGGCGTGGGGCTACAGCTTTCCCGGCATGAAGGCGCTGCTCCTCGCGCTGGATGCGGCGCTGCCGGGACACAGCGAATGGTTTTTCTCCGCGCTCATCATCAGCGCGCGGTTCGCGCTCGCCGGGTTGCTGCTGCTCGCGGTGCGTCCGCGCGCGCTTGTGCAGATGCGGGCGGCGGAGTGGTGGCAGGGAATCGGACTCGGCACGTTCGCGGGACTCGGGATGCTGTTTCAGGCGGATGGATTGCAATACACGTCGGCGAGTTCGGTCGCCTTCATCACGCAATTTTCCGCGGTGCTCGTACCGGTCTATTGCGTGTGGCGCGACCGGCGGCTGCCTTCGGCGCGGACGAT
>JAYVRQ010000520.1:0-4181 GCA_043776145.1 Chthoniobacteraceae bacterium | reverse complement strand
TGACGGCGGAGGCGGTGCGGATTTTGTTGATGCGGCTGCGCGCGGCGTTGCGCGAGTGCATCGCGCGGTGGCTGAAAAAGGAGACGGCATGAACGAGTTGATCGCGCGCTTTATGGAAGACCGCCGCAGCTTGAGCGAAGCGGAACTGGCGGCGCTCGCACGGCATCTCGAAAGCCACCCGGAGGAGCTAATCGAGATGCGCGCGCAACTGGTCTGCGACGATCTGCTCTCGCGCCGCTTCGATGAAAAACGCGCGGCATTCGTGGCGGGCGTGAAGGATGCCGCGCAGGTCGCGCCGTCTGCGGCGGGAGATTTTGTGGATGAGGTGCGGCGTCGGGTTGGGCTGGAAAAACGACCGTCCATTTTCACCCGCTGGCGGCAGTGGTGGACGGAGCACCCGCAGATGGCGTGGGCTGGTGCCGGTGCGGTCGCGTGTGCGCTGGCGGCGTTTTTTTTTCTACGCCCGATGGCTCTGCCCGCAGTGCGGCTCGCCGAGACTCATGGCGATGTGAAGGTGTGGCGCGAGCAGCAGACGCTCCAGGCGGTGGCGGGCTTTGCTTTGCGTGCGGGCGACTGGGTACTGACGGGTGAAGGTGGCGCGGCGACGGTCGAATTTCCCGGCGAGACGACGCGGCTCGCGCTCGGCGCGAAGGCGGAGTTCGGCGTCGTCACCGCGCGTCCCGGCAAGCAACTGAAACTCGTCGCGGGCACGTTGACCGCGAGCGTGGCGCGGCAGTCCGCGAGCCAGCCGATGCTGCTGCGCACGCCCACGGCGCGGGCGGAAGTGCTCGGCACGAAGTTCGAGTTGAGCGCGAGCAAAACCGCCACGCATCTCCGCGTGACCGAGGGCCGCGTGCTCATCGCCCAGAAGGATGAAGAGTCCGGCGTGGTCGTCGAAGCCGCGCAGACCGCGACGGTCACGGACTCGCCGAACGTGCAAATCGCGACGCTGCCGGTGCTCGATCAATTGCAAGCCGGCCTGCTCGCGCACTGGACTTTCGACGGATCCGAGGGAATGCGCGATGCCTCGGGGAACGGGCGTGATTTGCGAGTCGGCGCGGGCGCGGTGTGGAGCGCGGGCCGCATCGGGCAGGCGCTCGATCTGCACGCGGCAGGCGTGGATGTCGAGACGCCGCGCCTCGACTTGCCCGCCGTCTTCACCCTCGCGCTTTGGGTGCGGCTGGAACTCGGCGAGGCGCGGGCGCAACCGCTCCTCGGCTACGACGGGCACCGGGCCGTGCGCGATGATTTCTGGATTTCGCTCCCGCCCACGCTTCCCGGTTCCAGCATCGTGCTCGAATTGCGCGGTCAGGAAATGGGTTCCCGCGCCTTCGCGAAAAGAAGCGTGATTTTCGCCGGACGCTGGCAGCACCTCGCCCTCATCGCCGACAGCGCGCAAGGCCGCGCCGCCTTCTACGTCGATGGCCGCGAAGTCACCGCCCAAGCTGGTTTGCGGCGCGACTTCCAACTCACCGGCCCGCTCCTCATTGGCCGCCGCCTGAAAGGCGGCCCGCAACCTTTCGACGGCCAGCTCGATGACTTCCGCATCTATGGCCGTGCGCTCACCGGCGCCGAAATCACCGCCCTTTCTGAAACCAAATGAAAACACGTTTCCTCCTCACACTTTTGCTCGCGCTCGCTTCGTCCGCGCACGCGCAGACCTACTACGTTCCGTCCGGCGTCACCAACATCCGCGCGATGATTGTCGGTGGCACGCCGCTGCAAGGAGGCACGCCGCAGAATTGGCGGGACTACTGCGCGGCGCAGCGCGTGGGGCTGGCGCAAACGCTCGCGGACTTGCCAGCGATCGCGACGGCGAGCGGGCATCCGGAGATTGCGAATGCGCCCATCGTCACCATCGGCACGTCGGCGGGGGCTTCGGCGGCGGCGGCGACGGCCATCGCGAATCCGACGCGGGCCATCGCGGTGGTGGGGCTGCACGGGGTGATGTTTGCGCTGGGGAACGATGGCTTTAACGCGAATCGCAGCGGCGAGAATGGCGATGTGCCGACGCTGGATTTCAACGGCGCGTACGGCATCCCGATGATTCACAACTTCGACAACAACGACGGCTTCATCAATCCCGTGGTGTTGCAGGGGCTCGTGGAATGGGGCCGCGCGCACGGGGCACCGTGGACGTTCTTCATTCATAACGACGGCAATCACACGGACAACGACACGGCGCTGAACACGCTCATTTTTCCGTGGCTGACGAGTGTGCTGGATTTGCGCGTGCCGATCTCGGGCGCAGCGGCGGATGGGACGGTGACGCTCATGCCCATCGTCGAGGCGAATGGGTGGCTCGGGAATATCAAGACGGGCGTGTCGTCGAGCTTTGCGAGCTATGCGGGCGATCGGACGAAGGCGGATTGGTTTCCGAATCAGAACGTGGCGACGATTTGGAGCGGCTACCATTTTTTGCCGACTTACAATATTCCCGCGCAACCCATCCTCGCGCCGACGGGCATCATCGCGGACCTGACGATGCTCGATCCGGCAAACAACGACACAACGAGCGGCACGGGCTGGAAGATCAACGCGAATCTCAAAGAGGCGGATCAGGCGGGGAGCCTCGTGAAATATTTCCTGCTCGCGCCGCCGCCCGCGAGCGTGGCGGGGCTGGACTGGATCCGCCCGATCACGCCTGGGAAAAATTATTCGGCTTACACCGCGGACCCGATTTTCACCTTCCGCGTGACGGCGGATGCGAGCGTCTTCATCGCGCACAGCGATACGGCGGCGACGCGGCCCGCGTGGCTTTCGACTTACACCAACACGGGCGAACAGCTCGTGGTGACGGCGGGAAATCTGAACGCGAACGCGCCGCGCTACACGCTCTTCAAAAAAGATTTCGCGGCGAACGCCATCGTGACCTGCGGCACGAATGCGCCGGCGAATTCCGGCCAGATGTATCTCACCCTCGTGAAGCCCCTCGGCGCGCCGGCGCTGGCCTCGGTGTCGGTGGCTGCGAGCGATGCCAGCGCGACGGAAGGCGGCGACACGGGCGCGTTCACGGTCACGCGCACGGGCGCGACGGCATCGGCGTTGACGGTGAATTTTTCCGTGAGCGGCACGGCGGTGAGCGGCGCGGATTTCGTTTCTTTGGGCACGAGCGTGAGCCTTCCCGCCGGGCAAAGCAGCGCGACTGTCACGGTGACGGCGATCAATGATGCGACGGTGGAGACGACGGAATCCGTAGTGCTCACGCTCGCTGCGGATGCGGCTTACAATCTTGGTTCGCCGATTTCCGCCACGGTGAATGTGCTGGATGACGATGCGCCGCCGCTGCCGGTCGTGACCGTCGCGGACACGCTCTCGACGGCGGCGGAGCCCAGCACGGCGGGGCAATTCACGATCTCGCGCACGGGCGCGACGACGAGCGCGCTGACGGTGAATTTCACGATGAGCGGCAGCGCGACGGGCGGCACGGATTACACTTCGCTCGGCACGAGCGCGGTCATTCCGGCGGGGCAAAACAGCGTCACACTCGCGGTCGCGCCGATCGACGACACGCTCGTCGAGGGCACGGAAACGGTGACGCTTTCCCTCGTCGCCAGCGCGACGTATGCGCTCGGCACGATCAGCGTGGCTTCGGTGAATATCACGGACAACGATGTGTCGGCGCTGCCGGTCGTCACCATCGTCGCGAACGATGCCGATGCCGGGGAACCCAGCAACAGCGGGGCTTGGACGGTGACGCGCACAGGCAGCACGGCCAGCGCGCTGAGCGTGATTTTTACCACGACCGGCACCGCGATCCGCGCGACGGACTACACGCTGACGGGGCCGAGCAGCACGACGCTGAGCATTCCCGCCGGGCAGGCGAGCCGCACCATCACGCTCAATGTCATCAACGACTCGCTGGTCGAAGCGACGGAGACGGCGGTCTGCACGATCAGCGCGAATGCGGCTTACACGGTCGGTGCGCCATCGAGCGCGACGATCAATATCACCGACGACGACAGCGGCACCGGGCTGCCTACGGTCACGATTGCCGCGACGAATGCGAGCGCGGCCGAACCGGGCACCAGCGGCACTTTCACGGTCACGCGGACGGGCGCGACGACGGCTGCTTTGAACGTGAACTTTGCTGTGACTGGGACGGCGACGAGCGGCACGGATTTCGTTTCCTTGGGAACCAGCGTGAGCATTCCCATTGGCCAAACCACGGCCACGATAAC
>JAYVRQ010000519.1:0-4197 GCA_043776145.1 Chthoniobacteraceae bacterium | reverse complement strand
CTGGCATCCTTTGCGATTCGGCGCGCAGCGATCCGCGGTCTCGGGAAGTTTTGGAGCCTGCATGTCGAGATGCGCGAAGGGCATGAGTTCGTGACGAGTGGCCCTTTTGCGCACGCGCGGCATCCCGTCTATTTTTCGATGATCCTCGAGCTTCTCGGAATCGGGCTCATCCTGAATGCATGGTTCTCGCTGGCCGTCGTGTTTGTGATTTTCACGCCGACGCTGATTGCGCGCGTGCGCATCGAGGAACGCGCCTTGCTTGAGAAATTCGGTGATGCATACAATGGCTACATGCAGTCGGTTCCCGCGATCTTTCCGCGGCTCAGCGCTTGGAGGCGACCATGAGTGGTGACTCGCCGAGGCGAGTTGTCATCACGGGTCTCGGAGTGATCGCGCCAAATGGATCGGAACTTGGGGAATTTTGGGAAAGCATCCGCACCGGATCGAGTTCGGCGGGACCGCTCACGCGTTTTGATCCAGCGGGTTCGCCAGTCCATATCGCGTGCGAGGTACGCGGATTTATGCCGGAGGCATACATGGAGCCGAAGATCGCCCGTCGCCTCGGTCGCTCGATTCAGTATGCTGTCGCGGCGTCGCAACTCGCGGTCCGTGATTCTGGACTAAAGACCGATGAGATGGAGCAGGATCGGATCGGTATCGTGGAAGGTACCACAGTGAGCAACAACGAGAGCGCAGCGAGTGCGGACGAGGCATGGAGGCACCGCGGTTACAAGGGCATCTCGCTTTTTTCGATGATCAATGGGTATAGCGGCGGCGGTAGTGGTGAGATCGCGATCGAGCTGGGCATCAAAGGGCACGCGATCACGCTCAGCAGTGGCAGTGCGAGTGGCAATGATGTGATGGGATATGCACTCGCGATGATTCGGAGCGATGAGTCGGACGTGATGATTGCTGGCGGCGCGGAGGCGCCAATTATTCCGCAGATCTGGGGTACTTTCTGCCAGGGCAAGGTCATGTCCAGCCATCAGGGCGATCCGAGGGAGGCGATGAAGCCATTTGACGTTGCGCGCAGCGGTTTCGTTCTTGGAGAGGGAGCTGCTTTTGTCGTGATGGAGGAACTCGGGCATGCGATCGGTCGGGGTGCGAGGATTTATGCGGAGGTGCTCGGGCACGGGCGGGCTTGTGAGGCGTTTCATCCCGTGGCCCCTGAGCCGCAGGGCGCGGGGGTATTTAAGTGCATCAGCAACACCCTCACGCGGGCGGGAATTGATCCCGCTGAAATTGACTACATCAATGCCCACGGCACGGCTACCGAGGTGAACGATCTGGTCGAGACTCGCGCTATCAAGCGTTTCTTTGGGAAGCACGCACAACGCCTCGCCATTAGTTCCACGAAGCCCGTCACAGGCCACCTCATGGCTGCTGCGGGTGCGGTAGAGACGGTCGCGACGACTTTGGCCGTGTATCACCAAATCATCCCGCCGACGGCAAACTTGCGCGTGCCTGGCACGGAATGCACGCTCGACTTCGTGCCAATCAATCCCCGTCCATATCCCATTCGTGTGGCGCTGAATTTGAGCAGTGGGTTCGGAGGTAAAAATGCGTGCCTCGCGCTACGCCGCTGGCCGACTGAAAAACGATGACGTATTTTTTCATCGTCCCATTGCTGGGAGGCATCTTCAACCTCGCGCTGGCGCTTTTCGTATATGTGAGCGACAGACGCTCGCGACTCAATCAGGTGTTTTTCGGCTGGGCGCTCTCCATTGCGATCTGGAATTTTGGCACGTTCGCACTTTTCCGCACGCCAGCACCGCTGGCAAATGATCCTGTGCAAGCCGCGGCGGCCGCAGCCACGGCTCTCCAGTGGGCGACATTGATGCAGTGCGGGGTGATTTTCATCCCAGTCACGATGCTGCACCTGTGCTTGATTCTCGCAGGCGTAAAGCCGGGGAAATGGCTACCGCTAATCTATTGCTTTCACGGGGTTCTCGTGGTGATGAATGTATTCGGTCACTTCATTGATGGAGTGCAGCACGTCGGTTTTGCTTGGTATTCCAAGGCAGGAATCGGCTTCAGGATCTATGGAATTGCATTCGTCCAGTCCTTTGCATCAATCATCATCCTAGCGAAATCCCGCGCGGCTTTGCCCGAACGTGAGCGGGGGCGCTTCAATGGGATACTCGCCGCACAGGCCCTTCTCGTGTTGCTCGGCACAAATGATCTTTTGCCAATCTATGGCATCAAAACGTACCCATATACCCAAACGCCCATCTTCCCGTACGGAAGTCTCGCTGCGGTCGCATATGGCCTGATGGTGGCCTACAGCGTGTTTCAGCATCAGTTTCTGGACGTCCGTTTCACGCTCGGACGGTGGAGCGCATACATCGTGCGGTTTCTATTCCTCGTGCTCATCGCGGTGCTATTGGAATTGACGGTCGCGACGTTTGCCAAGCGGGGCGACATCACGCCATTTGCCCTCCTCTCCTCGATTGCGGTGCTCATTGTTTCCACTTTGCTGGCGTCATTTCTTTTTCCGAAATTGCTCGGAGGCACAGCGGAGACTCTGGAGCAGAAGCTCATGGGCGACATGTTTGAGTATCGGGATAAAGTCCACGCATTCATCGAGCGGAGCCGGTGGCACACCGATCTGGATGCGCTGCTCACTGACCTCCACGCGCAATTGATCAATTCCCTCGGCATCCGCGGCTACTCTCTGGTCCTGCGAGATGAGACAAATCGCGCATTCACCGTCGTGCGTTCCCACCCCAAAGACACGGCTGTTCTGCTTTCCGAACTCGGAAGCGAATCACCGGTCTTTCAATATTTTCTCTCGACGGATAAGACTTTCCTCTCCCTCGCCCCCCGCTATATCCACGGCAATCTCCCGGTGGAAAGTGCCGCGAGAGAGCAAGTCAAGGTGCTTCCAGGAGTTTTTGCGTTCCCCTTTTTGCTGGGCCAGCAGCCTTTGGGATTGCTCGTTGTGGATGAAAAGGCGAACGGAAGACCCTTCACGAAGACGGATATTCAGCTTCTCACTGAAATTACGACAAATATAGCCCTTGTAATTAATCAGGTTTCTCTTAAAGACCAACTCCTCCAAGCGAAAGAACTCGAACTACTCGGACGTATGTCTCAAGGGATGGCTCATGACCTCAATAATCTGACGACGCCAGTCTGGACTTTGCTCCAGCTCCTGACGGAAGGCGTCTCGCCCGAGGCGCTGCGCACGGACCTCGCCCCGGTGGCGATGCGCAATATCCAGACGATGAGGGAATACATCCGCGAGGCGCTCTTCTTTTCCGAAAATCTCCGTCCCGATTTTCAGAGCGCCCGTCTCGACACGCTGGTGCAGGAAGTCGTCGAGCTCGCGCGCCAGAACAAACGCAAGGGCAAGGAAATCGTCTATACCCTTCATCTCTCCGGAGAAATTCCCGTCGAGATGGATCGTGTGCTCATCCGCCGGCTGCTCAGCAACATCCTCTCGAACGCCGTGGACGCCTCACAGCCCGGTGGCCGGATAGACATTGAGATCCTTCGCTTGATGAAGACCGATCTGGATCGCGACTGGTTCCGAGTGCGGATCACGGATCACGGGAGCGGCATTGCATCGGAAAATATCCACCGCATTTTCCAGCCGTACTTCACGACCAAGAAGACCGGCGATGAGGAGCGTGGCTTTGGTCTCGGCCTCGCGATTTGCCGCAAGATCGCCACACTGCACGGTGGAAGTCTCGTCCTTTCCAGCGAAGTCGGAAAAGGCACTGTCGTGAACCTCGATCTGCCGAGCCGCTACAAGGCACTGAAGGCGGCGCGGCCTTCATCATCACCGGCCATCAGGGAGCGAGTCTGACGGAATGCATACCCTCCTCGTCATCACCGCGCAGGCTCCATTCGCAGCCTCCATTGAGGCAGCGTTGGATCGCGGTGCGTACCGAGTCATCACAAAGGAGGACGCCACCACTGCGGCATCGTTGCTCGGGCGGAATGCCGTGGATGCGATCATTCTCGACTTGGAGAATTCCAACGCCATCGCGACACGTTCGATCGTCGAAATCCGCTCTCTCGATCCAGACTGTCCGCTCATCGTCTATGGCGGAATCGGCGCCGGTTCGTGGGAGGAGGAGGCATACCTGCTCGGCTCGGCGCATGTGTTGGAAAAGCCCGTGCGATCGAGGCTGCTGCAGTACCTTCTTGGGCGATGCCTTTCCGCGACGGCGACGTTTGGGGATGCGCCCG
>JAYVRQ010000518.1:0-15171 GCA_043776145.1 Chthoniobacteraceae bacterium | reverse complement strand
GAAACGATGCGTTCTGGAAAGTCCGCGAAGGCGGGACGCCTTCGCCAGCACGCGAGACGCGCGCTCCCCGGAAATTTCCCACGACGCGCTACAGCCCGAGCGCATCCCGCGCGAACGGATCGCCCTGCTCGGCAAATCCCTTCAGGATTTCCCGCGCGAGCGCCTGCACCGCCGGGTCGGGATTATCCAGCGCCTTCGCGGCGACGACGTGATCGGCGTAACGCGCGAAAATGGCTTCCGCTTCTGCGCGAGTCGCTTTCACCAGACGCGCACCGAGATCGGTGCGGAGGATGGCCTCCAGAAACGTGATGTCCAACCGGTCCTGCTCCCGCCCGGTTCCCTCTTTCGTCACGATCAAATCCAGGGGATCAACGACGCGGACTTCTTCCGCCCACGCCGAGGCACGCTGCCACACCGCATCGAAGTCGGCGCATTCCAGTCCGTTCGGGCGGTAGAAAAGATCGAGATCCGCGATCAAACCCGAGATGCGGATCACTCCGTCGATCGTTACGATTTCCTCCAATTCTTCCGGCTGCGCCACGCGGCGTTCGGCCAGCGACCAGAGCGTGCATTCGGAAAACTCGGCGAGCGTCTCGCGGAGCCGCGCGGCCCACGCAGCCGCCGAGGCCAGCGGATCGAGCCACGCATCGCCATCCTTCGTCGGGCGCGAAAGACCATGCGCGATGACGGCCAACCCGCCGATCACCACCACGCGCTGCCGGGTCGCCGCGCGCCCTAGGAATTGCTGGAGGGTTGCCGCCATTTCTGAAAATCGTCCACCCGCCGCTGCACGCATTGCGCGATTTTCCAAAGGTCATCGACCGTCTTCGGATGCGCGATCCACGGCTCGCTGTTATCCGGCGTGCGCGGGTGCGCGGGACGCGGGCCGCGCTTCGCCCGCATCAAACGCCACGCGATCATGCGGGAGTATTCTTCTTTCACCCGTTCGATCGGTGGCGAGTAGCGGCGGATGGCCATGCGGGGAAAGTGGCGCGCGAATTCTTTCGTGGCAAGGCTTTCGGCGATTCGCCACGGTGCGCGGATGAAACTGCTGCTCGCGCTCGCGCTTCCCATCTTCGCTCTCGATCAGGCGACGAAGTGGTGGATCCTCGGAAAATCGGGTGGGATCATCGGGTGGCAGGAGCCCGTCATTCCGAATTTTTTCGACCTCTGCTATCTCGCGAATACTGGCGCGGCGTTTAGTTCGTTTCACAACAACAATGGCGCATTCATTGTCATCGGACTCGTCGCGCTCGTTGGGATCGTGATCGCGACGCTGCGCCATGTTTTCCCCGACCGGCTGAGCAAAATCGGCGTCGGGCTGCTCGTTGGCGGGATTCTCGGGAACGTGACGGATCGCTTCATTCACGGGCATGTCGTGGATTTTTTGCTCTTCGATTTGCATGTGCGATTCGCCGATCCGTGGCCCGCGTTCAATGTCGCCGACAGTGCGATCTGCGTCGCCGTCGGCGTGTTCATCCTCGCCAGTTTTCTCGCGCCGAAGACGGCGGCCGGCTAAAGCCGGAACTCCAAACAAACCGCCTGAAGGCGGAACTCCGAACGCTCTACGGCGCGATGTCCGCGCCCTGCCGCACCCAGCGCCCGAGCGTCTCGCGCTCTTCGTCGGTCATCTGCGTCTTGTTGAGAAAGGGCATCGTCTTTTGCGCCACGGAGCGTTCGTAAATCTTCGGTGCGAAAGCCTTCGCGCGTTCCGGCGTGTCGAACATCACCCCGTTCGGCGCGACTTTGAAAAGGTCGTCCGTCGGATTCGCCGAGTGGCATGAATAGCACCGCGTCTGCATGATCGCGTAGGCTTCCGCAAACGGAACCTTCGGCCCCGACGCCGCAGGCACGGTCGGCGTGCGCGGCGCGGTCATCCACATCATCGCGGCGAGGCAGCCGAAGGCGGGCGCGAGCGGCCACGCCTTCGCGCGGATCATCGTGTGCCGCACGAGCGCGCCCGCGACGACGACGAGGCATAGCACGAGCCAGTTTTGCGCGTGGCCGTAGAGCGCGGCGAAGTGATTCGAGATCATCGTGAAGAGCACCGGCAGCGTCATGTAGGAGTTGTGCATCGAGCGCCGCTTCGCCTTTTTTCCCATCTCGAAATCCGGCTCCTGTCCGGCCTGCGCGGCGGCGATCATCGCGCGCTGCATCGGCAGGATGTGGACCCACACATTTAGCACCATGATCGTGCCGAACATCGCGCCGAGATGGATGAACGCGCCGCGCCCGCTAAACGTGTGCGTGAGCATCCACACCGCGCCCGCCGCGAGCGCGAGCCCCGCTGCGTTTCCCAAAGCCGAGCGCCCGAGCGGCGAGCGGAACAGCAGATCGTAAACGACCCAGCCACCCGCGAGCGCCGCCAGCCCGAGTGCGACCGCGTGCGTCTGTGACAGTGCGCGCACCGCTGGGTCGATGAGATACGCCGCATTCCCCGCGTAATAAACCACCCACAAAAGCGCGAAGCCCGTGAGCCAGGTGAACGTCGCCTCCCACTTAAACCAATGCAGCCCCGGCGGCACCGCGCCCGCGCCGAAGCGCCGCTTTTCCACGCGGTAAAAAAAACCGCCGTGCGTCATGTAAAGCTCGCCCTCGACGCCCGCGCGCTTTTCCTCCGGCGGCGTGAATGCGGAGTCGAGCCACACGAAATAAAACGACGTGCCGACCCACATGATACCGGCGATGAAGTGCGCCATGCGGATCAGCAGATTCAGCCACTCGTGAATATCGGGCATCGGCATTTCTAACTCTATACGAAGCGCGGATGCCAGTCCCGGCTTGCGCGGGCGCGAAAAGGGGGACGCGCCGCTGGACAAGCGCGCGCGCCCGGCAATCTTGCGGGCATGGAACCCGCCGAATCTTCCCCCCCGCCGCACGAGGAGTTTTACGTTTTGAAACAGGGCGGGATGCACGGCCCGTTCACGCGCGCGGATTTGCAGGCGCGGTTCGATGCCGGCATCCTTGCGATGGAAGACTTCGTGCAGGTCGAGGGCGTCCCCATCTGGCAGCCGCTCGCTCGCATTCTCGGTAGCGCGGAGACCATCCCGCGCGGCGCGATTGCGCCGGATTGGAAATCCATCCTCACATGGGCGTGGCTGCGGCTGCGTTACGACCTCGACGAGCAATCCGTCGTCACCGGCTGGGCGTGCCTCGGCATCGGCCTCGCGGCGCTCTTTCTGTCGCACTGGACGTTCGTCTTCTGGCTGCCGTGGATGCTGGCCGCCCTGCTCGCCGCGCTCGCCCTCGGGCAGCGCCGCCGCATGATCGCTGGCGGACTGCTGCTCACCGCCGCGGTCGTTCTGCCGCTTGTCTTCTTCGCCCTGGAGCCGAAGCCGAAGTCCGCGCCCGCACCCATCGTTGAGGAAAAATCCGCGGCAACTTCGCCCGCCGCTTCGCTTCGGTAAGCTGCCGGTCACAGCGCCCGCAGCATCGCGAGAATTTCGCGCAGGCGCGCGGCGGGCTCGGTGGCGGTGAGGCGTGGGAATTTTCCGTCGATGAGGATGAAGTCGTTGGCGCGTGTGAGCATGAGCTTGCCGTCCTTCGCCTCGACGACGGTGATCTTCCGCGCGGCGGCGGCGAGTTTGATTTCGCTGAGGACGATGAGGTTTTCCGCGGCGGGCGGGAGCTTTCCGAAGCGGTCGCGCCACGTTTTGCGGAGCGCGTCGAGTTCCTCCTGCGTGGTGATTTCGTTGAGGCGGCGGTAGGCCTGGATGCGCGGCTTGGATTCGGCGATGTAGCTTTGCGGCAGAAAGGCGGGAGCCTTCCCGCTGCGATGTTCCGCTTCGCGGAGCGAGACAAAATCCGTCCGCAGCACGACCTCGATGCGTCCCCGCGGCTTCCCGCCTTTGAGCCGCTCGATCGCCTGCCGCAGGAGCGAGCAATACAGGTCGAAGCCGATCGAGACGATGTGCCCGCTCTGCGCGGTGCCGAGGATGTTTCCCGCGCCGCGAATCTCCAGATCGCGCATGGCGATTTTGAAACCCGCGCCGAGCGAGCCGTATTGTTTGATCGCGTTGATGCGCTTGCGCGCTTCGCCCACGGTCATCAGGCCGGGGGGGAGCATGAGATAGGCGTAGGCCTTGTGCTGGCCGCGCCCGACGCGGCCGCGCAGTTGGTAAAGATCGGCGAGGCCGAAGCGGTCGGCGCGGTCGATGATGATCGTGTTCGCGTTGGGAATATCGAGGCCGCTTTCGATGATCGTCGTGGAGATGAGCACGTCGGCCTGCGCGCTGACGAACTGCTGCATCACGTCCTCCAGCTCGTGCTCATCCATTTGCCCATGCCCGATGAGGATGCGCGCCTTCGGGCAAAGCAGCCGCACGCGGTCGCGCACCTTCTCGATCGACTGGATGCGGTTGTGGAGAAAGTACACCTGCCCCTGGCGCGACATCTCGCGATTGATCGCGTCGCGGATGATCCGCTCGTCGTACGGGCAGATGAGCGTCTCGGTGGGGATGCGATTCGCGGGCGGAGTCTCGATGGTGCTCATGTCCTTCGCGCCCATGAGCGAGAGGTAAAGTGTGCGCGGGATCGGCGTGGCGGAGAGCGTGAGCTGATCGACAAGCTGGAACATTTCCTTGAACCGCTCCTTGTGCAGCACGCCGAACCGCTGCTCTTCGTCGATCACGACGAGGCCGAGATTTTTGAACTCCACGTCTTTGGAGATGAGCCGGTGGGTGCCGATGACAATATCGACCGTGCCCTCTCGCAAACCTTTCACGGTCTTCTTTTGCTCGGCGGAAGTGCGGAAGCGCGAGAGCGAATCCACGGTCACGGGATAGTCGCTCATGCGCTCGCGAAACGTCTGGTAATGCTGCTGCGCGAGCACCGTGGTGGGCGCGAGGATGGCGACTTGTTTCCCGCCCATCACCGCCTTGAACGCCGCGCGGATCGCGACCTCCGTTTTTCCAAAACCCACGTCGCCGCAGATGAGGCGGTCCATCGGGCGCTCGGATTCCATGTCCGTCTTCGTCGCGTTGATCGCCGCGAGCTGGTCCGACGTTTCCTTGTAAAGAAACGACGACTCGAACTCGCTCTGCCATTTGTTGTCCTGCGGAAACGCGAAGCCGCGCGCCGTCTCGCGCTCGGCGTGGACTTGCAGGAGCCGGGCCGCGTAGTCGAACACGGCCTTCTCCGCGCTTTGCTTCGCCTTCGCCCACTTGCTGTCGCCGAGCGAACTCAGCGGGGGATTCCCGCGCCCGACGCCGACGTAGCGCGCGAGCAGGAAGGATTGCTCGAGCGGGATGTAAAGCCGCGCATCATTCGCAAACGCGACGACGAGCACTTCCTCAATGTGCCCATCCGCCCGCGGGATCTGCTTCAGCCCCTCGTACCGCCCGATGCCGTGTTCGAGATGCACCACGAGATCGTCCTCGTTCAGCTCGCTGAAATCGATCTGCGCCCGCCGCTGCACCTCGCGCGTCCGCCGTATCGCGAGCCGCCGCGCGCGATTGTTCCGGTAACGCCCGAACAACTCCGCATCGCTCAGCACCGCGACTTTCGCGCCGGGAAAAATGAAGCCGTGCGCGAGCGTGCCGATGGTGAATTTCAGCGGGTCACATTCCACCGCCGGGATGATCTCGCCGAGCCGCTCGATCTCGCCCTCGTTGTTGCAAAAAATGTGCACGCGCCACCCCTCGATCCGCCACTCGCGAAGCTGCGCGAAGAAGCGTTCGCGCTTGATTTCATCCACCACAAAATCCCCCGCCTCAAATTCGCCGAGGCCGTGATCGAGAAACGCCGTGGCGTAATCCTCGATCGCATCGACGCCCTCCGAGCCTTCGAGAATCCGCACGCGCGCTTCCAGAAAATCCGCGCCCGCGTCGATCGTCAGATCGCCCTCGCGCAGATAGTCACGCAGCGGACACGTCCGGTCTTCCGCCTCGCCGAGCAGCAGCGTGCAGGAATCGACCTGCTGCACGCTCGTCTGCGCATCGAGATCGAAATGCCGCATCGACTCGATCTCATCGTCGAAAAATTCCACGCGCACCGGCAGCGTGTGATGAAACGAATAGATGTCCAAAATTCCCCCGCGCACCGCGAACTGTCCCCGCGCGGAAACCTGCGGCACATGCTCGTAACCCGCCTCCGTGAGCTGCCGCACGAGCTTCTCGCGATCCAGCCGCGTCGCGCGCTTCAGCACGATCGCGAGCTGCTTCAGCGCATCCGGCGCGGGCACCTGCCCGTTCAAATTCGCGCGCGTGAGCACCACAATCTCGCGCCCCTTTTTTCCCCCAAGCTGCTGCACGATCCCGAGCCGCTCCGCCGCCGTCTCGGGATCGGGGATCGCGCCCTCGACCGGCGCGACATCGGTTTCGGGGAAAAAGAGCGCGTCGGGAAACCAGTTCAGCAACTCATTGTGCAGCGCCTCCTGCGAGCGCACATCCGCGCACACGATCCACACGCGGCCCTTCGTCTCGCGGGCGACGATGGCCGCGAGAAAAGGCCGCGCGGATTCCACGACATGCTCGAACACGACCGCGCCCGTACGCAGTTCCCCGAGCTTCGCCGCCATCGGCGCGGAGCTGGCGATTGGATCGAGAATATCAGACTTCATCGACGGGCGCTCCTCTCGCGCAAAGGCGGAGCCGGCGCAAGCCAGTGTCCTTGTCATCCGGTGTCCTACAAAAACTAGCGGAATAAACCCCTAGTCAATGGGGTGATGTTCTCTTACGGAGGGGCCACCATGAAAACACCTTTACCCCGGCGCACTGCGGGTTCTTTGATCGTTGCGCTTTCGCTTTCTTTCACCCTCCAGAGTTTCGGCGCGATCATTCACAACTACGAACTCGACGGCAGTTTTGCGGACAGCCTCGGCGGTCCCTCGCTGGTCGCGAATGGCGGAACGATTAACGCCACCGATTATTCCTTTGGCCCGAATCAGGGATTGAGCCTCTCGAACGGATTCACCAACGGCGCGAACTATTCGATCCTCGTCGATTTCAGCCTCAGCACCCTTAAAGGTTACCGCCGCCTCGTGGATTTCAAAAACGGCACTTCGGACAACGGATTGTACAATCTCGACTCTGCGCTCAGCTTCTACCCCACCACGACCGGAGCCGTTGTCTTCGCGCCGGACGTTCCGGTCCGCCTCGTCCTGACCCGCAATAGCGCCACCGATCTGTTCACCGGATACATCAATGGAGTTCAGCAGCTCAGCTTTACCGACGCGGGACATCTTTCCGTGTTCGATGCCAGCAGCGTCATCATGAAATTGTTCATCGACGACAACGCGGTCGGCAACGAAGCCTCCGCCGGTCGCGTGAGCAAAATTTCCATTTACGACTCGCCCCTGACCGCCGCCCAAGTGCTGGCGCTCGCCACTCCTCCGCCGCCCGCGGTGCCCGAGCCTGGCACCGTGCTTTTCGGCCTCGCGACCTTCGCGGTTTGCCTCGGCAAACGCAGCCGGCGCTGACTGACGGCAAGTGATTTTAGCCCGCCCCGGCCTGGCGTCGGAGCGGGCTTTTCGTTTCCGCGTGCATCGCCAGCAGCATGAGTGTGCTTTCCCGCAGCCGTTGAACGCCGCTCAGTTCCCGAGCGGCGTCACCTCCGTGGTCTGCGGGCTCGCGGGGATGGCGAAGGATTGCAGTGCGTCGGGATGCGCGGGGTCGAAGGGCGGGAGGTCGTCGGCGAGGAATTTCTCGAGCGGGAGTTTGGCCGCGCGGATGCCTTCCACGACGCAGCGCGCGAGTTCGTACGCGCCGTAGTTGTTGTGGTGCGTGCCGTCGCCGGGCTTGAAAAGCACGCCGCTTTTCTCCGGGCCGAGTGTCTCGTAAAGCGTGGCGCTGAGCGCGTGCAGGTCGATGAGCGGCACGCCTTCCTCGGCGGCCGCCTGCTTCACGGCCTCGGGATAATCGCCGTGGCTGTTTCGGATTTTTCCGTCGGGCTCGAACGTGCGGCGTTGCACGGGCGTCACGAGCACGGGCTCACCGCCGTGGGCGCGCACCGCGGCGATGTATTGTTTCAGCGATGCCTTGTAGGTCGTGAAGGCACCGACGCCCTCGCCGCGTTCCTTCTCGTCGTTGTGGCCGAATTGAATGAGCACGGTGTCGCCAGGCTTGAGCTGGCTCGCGACTTTTTCGAGCCGTTTCGCGCCGAAGGAACTGCGCAGCGACTCGCCGGATTCCGCGTGATTCGCGACGGCGATTTCCGGTTTGAAAAAGCGCGGGAGCATTTGCCCCCAGCTCGCGAACGGCTCGCGCGGCTGATCGCACACCGTCGAATCGCCGAGCAGAAAAAGCACGGGCACTTCGGCGCGCGCGACTTCGATCCGCGCGACGCTCGGATGCGCGCCGTTGAATTCGAGCGTCAGCTTTTCATCCCAGTTCCACGCCTCCGCCGTCTTCTCGCGATCCTTCAAATGCACGCTCACGCCCTCCGCGATGCGCGGCGTCCGCACGTTCACGATGAAGCTGCGCGCGTCCGTCGTGTTCTCGACCATGAGCCGCCGCAGTTCCGCCTTGATCGTCGTCGCCGAATTGCCCGCGCCATTGCCGGGCGTGAAGGTCACGCGGTAATTGCCCTCGGGCAGCGCGACGGAAAAAAAGAACGGCTTTTCGCTTTCGCAAAAGTTGCTGCCATCGTCGGAAACGATCGCCGCGCCGGGCTCGAAGCCGTGGCCGGATTTTGTGAAGACCGTCGTCGGAAGAACGCGCTGGAAACCGGGCGGGACTTTGCCCGTGCCGAAATCGAAACGCAGCGGCTCGTCCGCGAACGAGGCGGACGCACGCAGCGCGAAGGCCATGACAAATAGAGCGCGGGGAAGATTCATCGTGAATGTGAAGGTGCCCCGGTATCGCGGACAGGCTCTATGAAAGCAAGGCGCGTTGGGATTCGCGAATCCAGCCTTGCGCGCGGAATCCAAAACGGAATGCTCACCGCCCGCATGTCCAGCAACGCGAAGTCTCCACTCGGCCTCATCTTTCTCACCCTCTTCATCGACATGGTGGGCTTCGGCATCGTCATCCCGGTGCTCCCGCTTTACGCGGAAGGCTCGCGCATCGGCGCGACGAACGCGCAACTGATGTGGATCGTCGGCATCTACTCGCTGCTCCAGCTCGTCTGCTCGCCGCTCTTTGGAAAGTGGAGCGACCGCATCGGGCGCAAGCCGGTCCTCGTCGTGAGCATCATCGGCACGGCGATCGGCTTCATCGTCCTCGGCGCGGCGAACACCGTCTGGATGCTCCTGCTCGGGCGCATCATCGACGGCGCGAGCGGCGGGAACATTTCCACCGCGATGGCCTGCATCGCCGATGTGACGACGAAGGAAAACCGCTCTCGCAACATGGGCCTCGTCGGCGCGGCCTTCGGGCTCGGCTTCATGATTGGCCCGGCGATCGGCGGCGTGCTCAGCAAACATTTCGGCCTCGCCACGCCGTTCTATTTCGCCGCCGGTCTCGCGCTGCTGAATGCTGCGCTCGTCGCGCTGCGCCTGCCCGAAACACTCACCGCCGAATCTCGCGCCCGCGCAAAGCAGCGCGCAACGATCGGTGAAGTTTTCCACGGCGGACGCGCGAGCATGATCGCCGCGATCCTCGCCAGTCAGCTTGCGAGCGTCACCGGCTTCTCGATCATGACGGCGCTCTTCGCGCTCTACTGTGAAAAACGGTTCGGCTACGACACCGCGCAGGTCGGCTACATCCTCGCATACGTCGGACTGCTCGGTGTGCTTTTCCAAGGCGGACTGCTGCGTCGTCTTTTGAAAAAGCCGATCGAGAAACAACTCGCCGTCATCGGCGCGGCGATCCTCGCGCTCAGCATGGCCGCGCTGCCTTTCACGCAAACGCTCTCCGTGCTGCTCGTAGTGTGCTTCGGCATTTCGCTGGGAAACAGTTTCGTCACCCCGACGCTCAACGGCCTCGCCTCGCGCACCACCGACGCGCACTGTCAGGGTCGCTTGCTTGGCCTCATGCAAAGCGCGGGCAGCCTCGGCCGCTTCCTCGGCCCGATGATCGGCTTCGGCCTCGTCTCCCTCGATGGCGCATCGAACTACGCCCGCACCTCCTTCTTCGCCAGCGCCGCGATCCTGCTGCTCGCGATGGTCTGCATCGTGTGCGTTGCCCCCGCGCAGACCGCCCCCATCGTGGACGCGATCCCCGAGGCTTGAGAATCTTCGCGGCAGATGCCCAAATGGCACCTTGTCCGCCTCTGCAAACCGCGCTAATTCACCGCCATGCTCTCCGTTCTTGAGAATCCCGCCATTCGCGCACGCGCCTACGCGGTTAGCGTGGCTGATTACCACAAGATGATCGAGCGCAGGGCGATCGGCGAAAATCTGGAACTGCTCCGCGGTGCGCTCATTGAAAAAATGTCCAAGTCCTCCGTCCACTCCAAAATCGTCATGCGCCTCCTTCGCTGGTTCATGCGGGAACTTCCTGCCGGCTACTTCGTCAGACCCGAGCAACCGCTCACGCTGGCCGATTCCGAGCCTGAACCCGACCTCGCCATCATCTGCGGCGATGATACGGAAATGGATGCGGGCCATCCGACCACCGCTGAAGTAGTCATCGAAGTCTGCGTGAGCAGCGAGGCCATCGACCGCTTCAAGCTCCAACTCTATGCCGAGTCCGGCGTGCGGGAATGCTGGCTGGTCCTCGCCGATGAGCGCGTGCTGGAAAGGCACACGGCATCAGACGGCACGGCTTACCGGAATCTCGAGCGCGTCACATTCCCAGGCACCCTCGCCAGCACCGTCTTCCCCGGCCTCGCACTGCCGCCAGCAGGATTGTTTCCCGCCTGAAATGCTCGGGGCTTTCAGCCCGCCAATTCCGCCAGTGGGCGGAACTGCTCATCCACCAAGTAGCGCGGGCGTCCGCTGAGGTCGTTCACCGTCGCGGTGCGCGTGTCGAGGCCGAGGTGATGATAGAGCGTCGCGAAAACTTCCTGGAAATCGACCGGGCGCTCGACGGCCTCACCGCCCAGCCGGTCGGTCGCGCCGATGACCTGCCCGTGGCGCAGTCCGCCGCACGCGAGCGCGGCGCAGGAGACACGCGGCCAGTGGTCGCGGCCCGCGTCTTTGTTGATCGCGGGTGTGCGCCCGAATTCGCCCCAGACGACGACGGCCACGTCTTTGTCGAGCCCGCGATCGTGCAGGTCGGCGACGAGCGAGGTGAGGCCGGCGTCGAGCTGTGGGAAGACGGCGCGGCCTTGCGCGAAGTTCGCGCCGTGCCAGTCCCAGCGGTTGAAGCCGACGGTGACACAGCGCACCCCGGCCTCGACGAGACGGCGCGCGAGCAGGAATTGCTCGGGGCATTCTGGCCCGCCGTCGTCGCGGCATTTCATGGTCCCGCGTCCGTAGCGGTCGCGCGTGGCGGCGTCTTCTTTTTCAATGTTCAGCGCCTCGGCGAGCCGACTCGAAGTGAGCACGCCGAAGGCTTGCTGCGTGAAGCTGTCCGCGGCCTCGATCGCGCCGTTGGCGTCGCAGTCGCGGCGGAAAGTATCGAAAGATGTGAGCAGGGCGCGGCGGTCGTTGAGACGTTCGAGCGAGATGTCCTTGAGCACCATGTCGCCCGCGCCGCCGCCGTTCGGATTGAAGCAGCCATGCGCGGGCCCGACGAAGCCGGGATGCCCCGGATCGGCCCACTCCATGTGTCCCATCTTCGGCGAGAGCCCGACGAAGGCGGGTACGCCCTCGACCGCCGGACCCTGCAATTTGGAAACGACCGCGCCCATGCTCGGCCAGCCGCCGGGCGGGGAATTCGGACGCGGCTTTCCCGTGAAACATTGATACGAAGCGTGCTGCCCGTCGCTCCCGACGATTGAGCGGATGATCGAGAAGCGGTTCATCATCGCCGCCATTTTTGGAAACAACTCGCAGACCTGAATGCCGGGCACGCTCGTCCCGATCGGGGAAAACTCGCCGCGCACTTCCGCGGGCGCGTCCATTTTCAAATCCCACATGTCCTGATGCGGCGGCCCGCCGGGGAGGAAAATGTTGATGACGCTCTTTTGCAGCCGCCCCGCTTTTGCCTGCTCGGCGGCGAACAAATCATTCAGCTGAAAACCGCCCATCGCCCCGAGCGCGAGCGAGCCGATGCGCAGGAAGCCGCGCCGCGAGAGGCCGTCGCAGAAGCGGGATTCGTTGGTGCCTTGGATGGTGAGCATGGGCAGTGGGTGGAAGTCGCCGAGTCAACCGGCCCCGGCGTGGTTTCTTAAACCAATTGTCGGGACGCAGGAGGCGTTCCACGCCGCTCCATGTCAGCGCCGCCGCCGACCAAGGACGCCGAGCGCGCCAACCGCGAGGAGGCTGATCAAGCCGGGCTCGGGCACCGAGAGGAAGCTGATGGAAAAGTCGTTGATGCCCTGATGGCCGTCCGTATTCGTGGGTGACGCCCAGTTCAAAGCCGCCGGTGCTGCGGTGAAGGTTCCAACATTGGCCGTTGCGGAATTCCCGCCGGGTTCGACGTCGGTGAATAGGGTCGAACTGATCTTCGTGAAAGTCGTCCAAACCTCAGCCACACCGGGGCCAGCCCCTGCATTCGTGCGCCACAATTCGCCGACATAGGCGATGTTCGTGATGTCGAGGGTGAATGCGGAGTCGTTCTTAAACAGGACGCCATAGGCGGCATTTGCGAAATTCCCCGTGGCGGTCACCTTCGAGCCGATCGCGCGATCGACGGCACCCGTCGTCCCGAGATTGAGCAGGCCGGTGAGGGCACCATTGGAACCATTCGATTCCGTTATGTTTCCGTCCGGGGTGTTGCTGGCATTGATCCCGGCATACCAGCCGGGGATCGTCATATCGTCCACCCACGTCGTAGGTGGTCGATTATAATTTTCTAACGCATGTCCGACTTGGGCGGTTAAAAGTGGCATCGGCGGCGGGACGCATGCCGCTCCATGTCAGCGCCGCCGCCGACTGAGGACACCGAGCGTACTGACGGCGAGGAGGCTGAGCAGGCCGGGCTCGGGCACGGCCACAGGAGAGCCGGTTTCCA
The DNA here is from genome assembly GCA_043776145.1 of Chthoniobacteraceae bacterium. Taxonomy (GTDB): domain Bacteria; phylum Verrucomicrobiota; class Verrucomicrobiia; order Chthoniobacterales; family Chthoniobacteraceae; genus JANLQB01. The sequence goes on along the minus strand of JAYVRQ010000518.1, from coordinate 2,233 downwards.
AGAAGGCATCGCCGAAGGCGGGGCTGGGCGGCGGGTTGGCTCCGATGGACAGGATGCCGCCGTTGATGGTGACGTTGTTGAGCGTTTGCGAGCCGGTGATCGTCAGGTTGCCCGTTCCATTTTTGATCAGACCGCCGTTGGTCAGCGCGATGGGTGCGGCGTCGGTGCCGATGTGGAGCGTGCCGGTCACGCCAAACGTGCGGTCCACGCCGCCGAGATCGACCTTGGCCGTGGCTGCCGTCATGACTGCGGTTCGGATGTCGAGAATGTTGCTCGTGCCGACGGAAAGCACATCGCCGTTCAGGGTGATGATGCTGCCGGTCGAAGTGGCGCTGACGGCGCTGGCGGCGGAGTTGAGATTGATGGTGCCGCCCGTGAGGACGAGGCCGAGGGCTCCCACCGTGAGGCGGCTTTCCGAGCCCGCCGTGGTGCTGCCGCCATCGAGGTCGATCGAGCCGGTGGCTCCGACTTCGACTTCGCCTGCGGTAAGCACGCCCGCGCGATGCACGAGCGCCTTGCCCGAGAGCACGCGGAAGGCGCCGGTCGCGTTGAAGATCGCGCGGCCTGTACTGAAGTTGCCGTTCGCGGTGATCGTGACATCTGTGACGGTCTCCGCCGCGCCGGGGTTGTTCGGATTCGTGCCCGCGGCGGTAATGTCGCCGAACGATCCGCCGTCGATCGTGATTCGGGACGTGTCGGCGATCTGGTTCCCGTTGGTGTTTCCCGCGTAGCGGAAAGTGGAGCCGGGCGCGATGACGAGATCGCCGGGGATGGCGATGGTGCCTGCGGGCTTGTTGGCGATGAGGTTTCCAGTTGCGGCGGGGGCGGTTGTGCCGACAAAGGTGGTGCCGACGTAGCTGTTACCCGCCGTGTCGGTGGCTCCGCCGCCGATCATGGCCGCGTTCGTTCCGGTCCCGGTGATGGTGATGCCGCCGGTGCTGAGGACGCCCGCCGTCGTCGAAATTGCTCCCGAGAGGCTGCCGCCGGTGGTGCTGTCGAGTCGGATACCTCCTTCGTCGAAGACGAGACCGGCGTTCCCGGTGCTCATCCCTGTAATGATGAGTGCCGCCGTCCCGATCTTGCGAAGTGGCAGCGCGCCGGCGGCGGTGCCGACGATTCCCGAGGTGGTCACGTTGGCGTCCGTCTTGAGCGTGTAGGTGCCGACGGTGTTGCCGAGGGTGATCGTGCCAACGGTCACGGCAGCCGGGGCTGTGATCGTGGCCGTGCCCGCCCCTGCGGTGATATTTTCGTTGAAAGCGATGGGATCGCCGCTCGCGAACCCGACTGGAGTGATACCGGAGAGCCTCCAGTACTGACTTGGGGAAACTGCGAGCACACCATTCGGCGCGCCGCCCACAGTGTGGCCAAGGTTGTAAACGAGATCGTTTGGCAGCGAGAGGAAGCTGATCGAAAAATCGTCGATACCCTGATGGCCGTCCGTATTGGCGAGGTTCGGATCCACCCAGCGGAACATGAAGAACTCGCCAGGTGCAAGGCGCAGATTAGGATCTGTGCTGCGGCTGCGTGCAGCCAGAGTCGCGGGGTCGTTGCCATTCAACTGCGTCGCGGCGGGCGTATTCGTGGGCGACGCCCAGTTCAAAGCCGCCGGTGCCGCGGTGAAGGTTCCAACATTGGCCGTCGCGGAGTTTCCGCCGGGCTCGACATCGGTGAAGAGGGTCGAACTGGTCTTCGTGAACGTCGTCCAAACCTCGGCCACACCGGGGGCAGCCCCGGAATTCGTGCGCCACAATTCGCCAACATAGGCGATGTTCGTGATGTCGAGGGTGAACGCGGAGTCATTCTTGAACAGGACGCCGTAGGCAGCATTGGCGAAATTCCCGGTGCCGGTCACCTTCGAGCCGAGTGCCCGATCGACAGCGCCCGCCGTCCCGAGATTCAGCAGACCGGTCAGAGCCCCATTGGAACCATCCGATATCTGGATGTTACCGTCGGCCGTGTTATTGGCGTTGATGCCGGCGTACCAGCCGGGGATCGTCGTGTTATCCACCCACGCGGCAGTGGCGGTACCGAGAAGATTGAAGTCCTGCGTGTAGGTGGTCGTTCCGGTCAGGGAAATGAATTGCGCATCAGCGGGTGGCGCAATCATCCATGCCGCCACGAGCGTGGCGACGCTGACGGTGAGGATCGAAAGATTTCCGATCCGGTGGATGGGAGACGTTGGAGAGAAGTTTTTCATGAGGGATTTGTTTGAGGGTTGACTGGACTTCCGAAA
>JAYVRQ010000517.1:0-4200 GCA_043776145.1 Chthoniobacteraceae bacterium | reverse complement strand
TCTTCGATGGCGGGATTCCCAACCGAGCGAAGCAGCTGCGGTGCAAAAGACACCACTACAGCTCCTGTCACCCAAGTCGCCAGAGTGAGGCATGCGATGAGAGCTACTCTTTTAGGCGCAGTCATGCCGGCACGGGCGAAGAAGGGGTCGATTCAAATATCTCGCTCTGTGAAGGCATAAACGGTGGGAATCAGTTCGAGATGAACGCATTTTCGGAGCGTTCCACCAATCGCTAATGCTTCGCCCCCTCGGCGGTACTCTAGGCTCTGACTTCCATCTCCATGCGCCTCCTCGCCTTTTTCGCCCTCACTGCCTCGATCCTCGCCGCCGACGTTCCGCAGGATTTCCGTTTCAAAGTGGAGACGCTTTTCGAGGGGATGCCGCAGCCTATGGAACTCGAGATCGCGCCGGATGGGCGCATCTTTTTCAATGAATACGGCGGGAAGCTGAAGGTCTGGCATCCGGACACGAAGCAGATCGTGGAGGCGGGCGAGATCAAGGTGACGACTGAGCAGGAGAATGGGTTCCTCGGTTTCGCGCTTGATCCGAAGTTTGCGGAGAATGGATGGATTTACTGTCTGTGGTCGCCGAAGGAATTTTCCGGGCAGCACCTCAGCCGCTTTACGATGAAAGGCGACACGCTCGACCTGACGAGCGAGAAGCTGCTGCTGGCATTTGAGGAGCAGCGGAAGGAATGCTGTCATCACGGTGCGTCCGTCGAGTTTGGGCCGGATGGGTGCCTGTATTTTTCCGTGGGCGATAACACGCATCCGCACGCGGACTCGAACGGCTACGCGCCGCTTGACGAGCGCGAAGGCCGCTCTCCGTGGGATGCGCAGAAATCCGCGAGCAATACGAATAGTCTGAACGGAAAGGTGAATCGCATCCGCCCGAAGCCGGATGGGACTTACGAAATCCCCGAGGGGAATCTTTTCCCGCCGGGAACTCCGAAAACGCGGCCTGAGATTTTCGCGATGGGTTGCCGGAATCCGTGGCGCATGTCGATCGATCAGCAGACGGGGTTTGTGTATTGGGGCGAAGTCGGGCCGGATGCGGGCGACGACGGGCCGCGCGGGCCGCGGGGCTACGATGAGATCAATCAGGCGAAGAAGGCGGGGAACTTTGGCTGGCCGTATTTCGTGGGAAATAACTTCGCGTATTCCGACTACGACTACGTGACGAAGACGCTCGGCCAGCCGTTCGACCCGCTGCATCCGATCAATGAAGGCCCGAACAACACCGGCCTGCGCGACCTGCCGCCCGCGATGCCGGCGATGATCTACTGGCCGTATCGTCAGCCACGCGAATTCACGGAGATGGGCGAAGGCGGGCGCACGGCGTGCGCGGGGCCGGTGTATTACTGCGGCGTCAATGTCCGGGAGACAAACGGCTTCCCGCAGTATTTCAATCGTTGCCTGCTCTTTTGGGACTGGGAGCGACCCGCGCTGAAATGGGCGCGGCTGGATGCGGACTCGAATCTCGTTGGGATCGAGCCGTTCACGAGCGCCGTCGTCCTCGGCAACAAGCCCGAGCAGATCGAGAAATTGAAACCCGCCATCGCAGCAGGCGCGACGCTCATCAAACGTCCGGTCGATGCGGTCTTTGGAAAAGACCACTGCCTTTACCTCCTCGATTACGGCGAGACATGGGGCGCGAACAAAGACTCGAAGCTCGTGAAGATCAGCTATGTGTATGGGAACCTTCCGCCCGTCGCCGTGGCCTCCGCGAAAAACAGTGCGGGCCGCGAGCCGCTGACCGTCAGCCTTTCCAGCGAAGGCTCGAAAGATCACGAAGGCGACGCGCTGAAATACGAATGGCGCTTGCAGCCCGACGGCGCGGTCGTTTCCACGGAAGCGAATCCGCAAATCACCATCAAGGAGCCCGGCAACTACATCGCCGAACTCCGCGTGTTCGACTCGAAGGGCGCAAGCGGCATGGCGAGCTTTCCGCTCATCGTCGGAAACAGCGCGCCGGAAGTGAAATTCGCGAGCCCGCTCGACGGCGACTTTTTCACCCTGGGCCAGCCCGTGAAATACACCGTCGCCGTGACCGATGCCGAAGACGGCGCATCGTCCGCAAAGACTGATGAATTCAGCGTTCGCACGCTCGTTAGCAGCACCTTCGTCCGCGCCGATGGCAAGGAAGCCGCGAGCGATCCCGGCTTCGCGTTGATGAAATCGAGCGACTGTTTTAACTGCCATGCGATCGAGCAAAAGGTGGTCGGCCCACCGCTCGTCGAAATCGCCGCCAAATATCGCGGCCAGCCCGGCGCGCTAGATGCGAGCGTGAAGCGCGTGCGCGAGGGCAGCACGAAAATCTGGGGCGAAATTCCCATGCTTCCGCATCCGCAGCACACGACGGACGAAGTGAACATCATGCTCCGCTGGATCTTCGCGCTGGAGAAAGGCAAAGGCGGCCCGACGCTCGTGCGTGGACTCGCGGGCGAAGTCATCGCGCCGAAGGAAGACAAGGCGGGCACCTTCGTTCTCGAAGCCACCTACACCGACGCCGGACGCGCGCCCGCCGGTTCGCTCAGCGGCAAAGCGAGTGTGCGCCTGCGTTCGCGACGACTCGAAGCCGAGGCAGGTGAAATCACAGGCGCGCGGATTTTAGGCAACTGCATCGGCGCGATCGACCACGACCATCATGTGAAATTCGCCAGCGTGAACCTCGCCGATGTCGGCACGATCACCGCGCGGGCGAGTTCGGGAAATGTCGGCGGCAAGATCGAATTCCACGCCGGCTCACCGACAGGCGAATTGCTCGGCACTGTCGATGTGCCAAACACAGGCGGCTGGGATAAATGGATCGAGCCAAAAGCGACTGTGACTTCGCAGGCGCGCGCCGACATCTACGCCGTCTTCGTCAATCCCGGCAAAGGCGGGCTGATGAATCTCGACTGGGTGCAGTTCGACGCGAAATAAGCGGCCCGGTTTTAGTGCGCGTCCCCGCCCGGCCAGCGCGCGAGGCTTTCCTCGTGAAAATGGCGGTGGCGTCGAAACATGCGCGTGATGACTCCGTAGCGCGGGCTGAAGAGATAGGCGGCGAAGAAGATCGCGCCGAGCACGAGCACGATGGCGGCGCCGCTCGGGAGATTGGGCAGCCGGTACGAGAGCAGCAGCCCCGTGACGGAGCCGAACATCCCGATCAATCCGCCGCCCCACAGCATCGCGGGGAAGCTGTCGCAGAGCACGTACACGGTCGCCGCCGGCGCGAGCAGCAGGCCGAGGAGCAGGATCACGCCGACGGCTTGCAGCGAGGAAATCATCGTGAGCACGAGCAGGACGATGAGCAGCAGATTGAGCGCGCCCACTTTCACCCCCTGGCTGCGTGCGACATTTGGCTCGAAGAGCGTGAGCAGGAACGGGCGCTGCAACAGCGCGAGCAGCGGCACGGTGAGGAGCGCGATCGTGTAGCAAATCCACAGGTCGCTGTTCGCGAGGCCGAGGATGTTTCCAAAAAGGTAGTGCATCAGCGAGACGCGCACTTTCACAAAGCTGAGCAGCACGAGACCGATGGAAAACGTGACCGTGTAAAGGATGCCGAGCGCCGTGTCTTCCTTCAGCCGCGAGCTGCGCGCGATGAGTTGCGCGCCGAGCGCGACGAAGAGCGCCGCGATGAGCGCGCCGAGAAAAAGTCCCTGCGGTGCGAGTCCGAAAACCATCACGCCGACGACGAGCCCCGGCAGCAGCGAATGCGAAAGTGAATCGGCCATCAGTGCCAGCCGCCGGAGCACGACGAACGCGCCGAGAAAGCCATTCGTGAAGCCGATGAGCGCGCCGCCGATGAGCGCGCGCTGCATGAATTCGTGATGAAACGGTTCGAGGAGCCAGTTCATTCGTGATCGTGATGTGCGTGCGCGGGGCCGCTGAAAATGCGCGTGCTGTAAGTGCGCCGGATGTTCGCGTCGTTGAACACATCGCCCACCGTTCCGGCGGCGAGCAGTTCGCCATTCAGAAAAAGCACCTGGTCGAAAATTTCCGCCACATTCGCGAGATCGTGATGCGAGGCGACGATCAGTTTTCCCGCGTCGCGCAGTTCGCGGAGCAGCGCCTTGAGACTGTCCTGGGTTGGCTTGTCGAGGCCAGTGAAAGGCTCATCGAGCAGGAACACATGCGCCTCCTGCGCCAGCGCGCGGGCGAGAAAACTGCGCTGCTGCTGCCCGCCCGAAAGCGCGCTCACCTGCCGGTGCCCGACCTC
>JAYVRQ010000516.1:0-4201 GCA_043776145.1 Chthoniobacteraceae bacterium | reverse complement strand
TTTCCGCGAAGCGCAATGCCGCCGCGCCGAGCGCCGACGGGCTCGTGCATGTGGGCTGGCTCGATGCGGACGGGCTCGACCTCGGCAGCGTGTCGATCAGCGGCGACCTTGGCCGCATCCTCGCGGGCGACACGGACGCGACGACGCGCGCCATCAAACAGCTCACGGCGGGCTCGCTCGGGGTCTTCGGCGCGAGCACGCAGGCCGCGGACGGCGACACGGTGAGCGTGTTTTTAGGCAAAGCGAAAAGCGTCGCGATCACGGGGTTTGTCGCGGGCTCGCTCATTTTCCGGGGCGGCGAGGGGACGCCCGCGCTGGGTCGCGTCGGCCGCATCACGATCGGCGGCGACTTGCTCGGCGGGGATGAGGCCTACTCCGGCTCGATCGTCGCGAGCGGCTCGATCGGCAGCATCACCATCGGCGGAACGCTGCATGGAGGCGGCTTCGGCGGCACTGGCATCTTTAGCGGGGGAACGATTGGCACGCTGAATATCGGCGCACTGCTCGGAGCCAGCGCGGTTTTCCCCGTGGTCATCGCCGCGCAAGGATTCACGGACCCGACCGCGCTCACCGCGCTCGCCATCGGGAGCCTCACGGTCGCGGGCAACGTCGAAAACGCGGACATCCGCGCCGGATACAGCGTGCTCGGGGAAGCGACGACCCACAGCGTCGCCATCGGAAAAGTGAAAGTAAAACGCGACTGGATCGCGAGTTCGCTCGTCGCGGGAATCGAGCCGGGGAGCGACGGCTATTACGGCGACGCAACGGACACGATCATCGCCGCCGGCAACGCCATCGCGTCCTCGATCGCGAAGATCGTCATCCGCGGAAAGATCCTCGGCACCCCCGACGCGACGAGCACGACGGATCACTTCGCCTTCACCGCCACAAAAATCGGAGCCTTCACCCTCGCCACCACCCCGATCGCGCTGAGCGCGGATGGCCGCGACGATGTGGGCGTGGGGACTGGCGGGGATGTGCGGATTCGGGAGGTGTAATAAAGGATGCCGTGACCGTGAAGGTGGCCAAGGCAGGGAGCGTGAATCGCCACGAAGCAGCGGCCCGTTAAGCATGGTGGCAACACAAGTAGCGGAGTGTTTGCAGAGTACGGTTCTCCTCTCCATCCTTCGCCCATGCTTCCTGTGGATGTTCTCAGAAACTGCAAGTCGTGGCCGGATTTTCAGGCACGCGTGGCGACTCTCTCGAACAAGCAGAAAGGCGACGCCTTCGAGCTACTTGTCCTGCTGGTTCTCGAACTTCATCCGCTCTATTCCACGAAACTAGAGAAAGTGTGGCTGGGGCGGGATGTGCCTTTCACCACGCGCGAACATTTGGGCATCACGCTCGAAGACTACGGCATTGATCTCGTCGCACAGACGTTCACTGGGGAGTTCTGGGCGGTGCAGGCCAAATACATTTCGGATGCCGATACGTCGCTGTCGCATCGGAAACTTTCGACCTTCATGTCGCTCACATTCGGTGTGTCGAACCGGTTCGAGTTCGCCTTGGTTTGCACGACGACCGAGCGCGTCGCCGATCTTTGGGAGGACAATCCGAGAGTCGGTTTCCGCAAGGCTGATTTCTGGGCCGGACTTGACGAAGAATTCTTCGAGCGTCTGCGCGCGAAACTCGCGGGACGCCGCGCGATTCCGAAGCCGAAGACTCCACGCACGGATCAGCGCGATGTGGTCGCCGCCTCGGTTTTGCATTTCGTCGATGCGGGTGAAACGCGCGGCAAGTTCATCAGCCCATGCGGCTCGGGAAAGACGCTCACCGCTTGGTGGATTGCCGAGGCACTGAACGCGCGGCGCATCATCGTCGCCGTGCCGAGCCTGTTTCTCATCGCGCAGACGTTGAGCGTCTGGCTGCGCGAGGCGGTGGCTGCGGGGCTGCGCGTGAATTGGCTGTGCGTTTGCAGTGACGACTCCGCCGGTAAGCCGGAGCGCGATAAGAACATCACGCACATCTCCGAACTCGGTGTCCCGTGCGAAACCGATCCGGCGCGCATCATCGGCGAAATGCGAAAGATGAACGCGCCGCGCGAAATCATCCTCACCACTTACCAAAGTTCTCGCTCACTCGCACAAGCGGCAACGGTGCTTGGCTGGCAGTGCGACCTCGCCATTTTTGATGAGGCGCACAAGACAGTCGTCGCACGGAGAAGGAACAGCAGCTTCGCCCACCTGCTTTTCGATCAGCACTTACCCATCGCCCGTCGCATCTTCATGACGGCCACGGAGCGCCGCTTCAAAGGTGCGACCGACGATGTCGTGTCGATGGATGACCCGAAGCTCTACGGCACCACCTTCCACCTCCTCTCGTTCAAGGAAGCCCTCGAACGCGGCATCCTTTGCGACTACGAAATCCTCACCATCGGCGTGCGCGAGAGCGAAGTGCGAAAGCTCATTGAGGAGCGCCGCTTCATCACACCGAGCCGCGGCGAGTTCAATGCGATGACCGCCAATGCCTTCGCCAGCCTCATCGCGCTGCGTCGGGGCGTGGAAAAATTTGGGGTCGCCCACGCGGTTTCCTTCCACACGAGTATCCGCCGCGCGGAGCAATTCCGGCAGCTCTCGCAGGAATTCAATCAGGCGTTCCCGGAGTTGCCATCCGTCCTGTCGCTCCACATCGCCGGGACGATGCCGAGCAGCGAGCGCGCTTCCATCCTGCGCGAATTCACCGCCCGCCGCCCGTCACTCGTCACGAATGCCCGTTGCCTCACCGAAGGTGTGGACGTGCCGGAGATCGACTGCGTGATGTTCGTGGACCCGAAGGCCAGCACGGTGGACATCGTGCAAGCCGCGGGTCGCGCCATGCGCAACGCCACGGAGAAGGGAAAGACCAAAGCGTTCATCATCCTGCCTTTCGTGGTGGCGGACGGCGCATCTGTGGATGACGCCGCTCACAGCGCAGACTTCGGTTTCGTAGTCGCCGTGCTCCGCGCGCTCGCGTCGCAGGATGAGCGCATCATCGACGAACTCCGCGCCATCCAGCGCGGACAGCCGACGCGCAGCGGTCGTGTGCTGAACTTCGACATGAGCGCCATCGTCCCGGCGCAGATCGACGCGGAGAAATTCGTCGAGGCAATCGAACTGCAATGCTGGGGCAAACTTCGCCGTCTCGCTTGGATGCCATATCAGGATGCGGCTGATCTTGTGCGGCGAATTGGCGTTCTCTCCCAGAAGCAATTTAAGAAATGGAGGGCGGGCGGAATGCCGCACTTACCACCGGTGCCCGACGATCTACCCGCTAGTCCTGATGGTGCCTATCACGGTCGCGGTTGGGTGAATTGGGGAGAGTTCTTTGGAACTGGCAATCTCGGGACCAAAAACATCGTTCATCTTCCCTACGCGGAAGCGCGTGCGATCGTTCGGAGAGTCGGAATCAAAGGTCCCAACGAATGGTTTCAATACAGCGTCGGAAAGCTTCCCGGCAAACCGGGTCGCCCCAAGGAGATTCCGTCGCGACCACACGAAATGTATGGAGCCGATTGGGTGAGTTGGCCCGACTTCCTTGGCTACGACCCAAGGAGCCCCTGGCTTCCATTCCTCGAAGCCCGCTCCTTCGCTCACAGCCTCAATCTTCCTGGTCAGAAAGCCTGGAAAAAATACTGCGCCGGACGGATGCCGCACCTCCCGCCTCGACCGAAAGATAAGATCCCGACCGCTCCCGACAGTGTTTACGCCGGACAAGGCTGGATGAGCTACGGTGACTGGCTAGGCACCGGCAACACGAAGTTCCGCCGCGTTACTCCCCGCGATTTCCAAGCCGCGCGCGAATTCGCCCGCTCGCTCGGACTGGCGAAGCCGAGCGAATGGAAACAGTTTAGTTCCGGCAAGCTCCCAGGAATGCCTGTCCGCCCGCTCGACATCCCAAGCGAACCGCAGAAAACCTACGCCGACAAAGGCTGGGCCGGTTGGGATGACTGGCTGGGCTGCGTGTAATTCTGCCGTGCGAAATGCGATCCCACGGGACGCATGACGGTGAGTAGAGTGCCGGGCGCGCGTTCGTGCGGGGACTACGGCAGAAAATCGCCGACGCGCAGTTCGACGTCAGGGAAAGCGAGAGGTGCAATTGTCGCATCGGGGCCGAGTGTGCGTGTGTCGCGGTAGGTTTCGCCAGCGGGGTCGCGATAGACTTCGAGGACGTTGTCTTCGAGGTTCACGATCCAGTATTCGCGCACGCCGCCGCGTGCGTAGGC
>JAYVRQ010000515.1:0-4227 GCA_043776145.1 Chthoniobacteraceae bacterium | reverse complement strand
TCCCGTGTGGTGATCGTCTGCAGCGGTTGCGTCGGCGCCGGTGTCTTGTTGAGCGCGAGGAAGGTGAAGGCATTGCCCAGCTTCCCCTGCCCGTCGGTAACTGTAACATCGAGTTGGCCGGAACCGAGTGGACCACCCACGGAAGCCGTCAGGCGGAGGCTGGTTTGGCCTGCGATCGTGCTTCCACGCCAGCGCCACTGCGCAGTGAATGGAGCCACGCCACCGGTTACCGATGCCGTCGCGTGAAGTGTCCACGCGGTCGCGCCGCCGATCCCGACGCCCACGGGCGGCACGGCGCTCAACGCGACATTCAGCGCGGGGCCGATGACGATCGCGCGCAGTGGTGAGACGATCTGACGATCGTAGCGCAGATAACTCGCCTGCACGTACGCCGTCACGGGCGTCGCGCTGTAGCGCGTTTGCAACGTGCGTCCGACCATCCGCGTCCCGGCGGGACCGCCCGTGACCTTCCACATCGCGCGATCGCTCACATCTTCCGTGTGGCCATTGGAAAAAGTCGCCGTCGCGCTGAGCACGATCGACGCGCCGCCGCTGAAGTTCGCCGGAGCATTGACCGTCAGCCCCGTCGCCGTCGCGATGCGCGTATCCAGCACGAAGCCACCCGAAGCCCGGCCCGCGCTCCGTCCGTCGATGGCGCGCGTGTTGAAAGCGAACACGTTCGACTCACCGTAATGCGTCGAATTGGAATCCCGCGTGTCGAAAGCGAAGATGGCTGATTCCGCGTAGGTCGCGCTTGCGGTTCCGCTGGTGAGCAGCAGGGCGAGCACGACGGCGAGCGAGCGAAGCGCCGTCACTTTCTCTCCCCGATTTTCATCCCGCTCGGGATGAGATGTGGAATCTCCCGCACGGATCGCACCGCGCTGGTCAGCGCCGCGCGCACTGCGGCGGGCAGCGAGGGCAGGTCGCCGTCCTCGAAATACACCAGCGCCTTGAGCGGCAGCGCCGTGTTGAAATGCGCGCCGTAAAAAGCCCGCGCGCAGCCGAGGCCGTATTCGAGCGAAAGCCCGTGCAAGAGCAGCGCGGCGATGTCGAGATAGTCCTTCGCCTCGCTGCGCTGCACGGCGGCGGTCAGCTTCGTGGCGTAGAGGTCTTCGAGGCTGGCGATGGCGATGCCGTTCGGTGCGATGTCCGGCGGCGTCACGGGCGAAAAGGGAAGGCCGCCGAAGAACGAAAGTTTCACCGTCTCGTCCGCGCCGAGCAGCACCGTCAGTGTGTTGCGTTCGCTTTGCAGCAGCGTCGCCGAGTGGCCATACGGCAGCGCGCGCAGCAGCGCATCGGGCGAAAAATCCTGCGCGCTGAAAAAATCGAAATCCACCGACTGCCGATGCCCGAGCCGCAGCGCCAGCGCCGTCCCGCCATACAGCACGAAATGCCCCGGCACACCGAGCCCTTCATCCCACAGCCGCCGCTGCGCCGCTGGCAGGATGTCCGGGTTCAGCGGCAGTTCAGACATGGCCGGAAAAATCTCTCACCGGCAGGGCCGGAGTCGGCGTGATGCCGAAGATGACGTGCCAGTAGTTCCAACTCCGCCGGTCAAACACGCCCGGCGGCGGAGCCGCGAGCACACGGCGAAAGGCCTCGATTCCCCAGTGGCGTTTCGCCGTCTCGATGTCCTCCCAAGTCCCCAGCGTCATCACCTGTGCGAGCACGCGCTCGGGTGCCGCGAGCGCCTCCGCGGACGGCTTCCACCACACGAGGCGGCGGGCGAGTTGTTCGAGTTCGAGTGGCATTGGCTCAACAGTGAGATGGGAATTCGGAGACGGAAACCCCGTCGTCCTCGCGGGCGAGGATGATGTTGAATTTCATGGTGTGAGGTTACTGGAAGTTCGTCCCCGCAACAACGCTGCTCGCAAAAGTGGCGGGATGGGGCTGGGCGTTTTCATTCGGGAAAGACGTGGCGGTTATTCCGGGTAGCACGCTCGTCTTTGGGGGCGGGGTGGGTGGGTTTGGGGTGGGGTTTGGAGAGCGGGCGGGAAAGCCCGAGCCACCTTCTCCTCGCTCGCAATTCGGGCGTCTGGCTGCAAAGGGGTTGTGGGTAAGAAGCCAGAAACTAAAGTCCCCGAACACACCGGAAACCCCAAAAGTTATTGTTGGCGCTTGCAGGATCGGCCGAGAGCCGCTGCGCGCAACGCGCGCCATACGAGCCATCAGCCCACATTCCTCCGCGGAAGACCCGACCCGAACCGCCATTTGGTCCGCGCGGATTACTATTGGCGGCGCCGTTTCCGTAGTAAGAGCTATCATAAAAATCCCAGCACCACTCCCAGGAATTCCCCGCCATGTCGTAGAGACCGTAACCGTTTGGTGCAAAGACACCAACAGGACTAGTATTTGGAGAGGGGCCGCCCGCGTAAGTCGGGTGATAGCCACTCGTGGGACTCACGTCGTACGGGTAGGTGCCTGCAAAGTAGTTTGCCAAAGAATGGGTGATGGTGTCTCCCCAAGGAAAACGCTGGCCCAATGAACCGCCGCGAGCTGCTTTCTCCCACTCAGCTTCCGTCGGTAGTCGATACCCATTCGCAGTCCAGCTTACTTGGTTATTAAATATCCCTACTTGTCCCGTCCGATACACGGTCGTCTGTGCATTGTCGGTATAGTAGCACGGTGTCAGTCCATCCTTTTCCGAACGCGCGTTGCACCATTTCACGGCTTCGTACCAGTTGACGCTTTGCACCGGATGGCCGGGCGCTTTGAAGCTGCCGCCAGTAAGGCTGTAACCGTGCGCCGTGTTCCAAGTCTGCACGGATTGGTAAAGTTCTTTCGTTGCCTCGAAGCGATCCATGAAATACGCATCTGTCGTGACAGCGTGAACGGGCATCGCACTCGTATTGTTATCCAAATTATCCCCCATCTGAAAACTCCCCGCCGGGAGATAGACCATGCCGACGGGCGGGACGGGCGTGGTGCCGTCGTAGGCGGTGACGCGGGCGCGGGCGTTGGGGACGTATTGGTTGTTCCAGTCGAAGCCCGCGTTCCAGACGAGGCGGCGGTTGCTGCCCGGCGCGATGCCCGGCCCCGCCTGCCCGCTGAGCGCGGTGGCCGGGATGCTGTAGGTGAGCCCGCCATCGCCCGAGATTTCCAGCCCGATGGTGAGCGCATCGCCATCCGCGTCGCTTACGTCGTAGAGCACTTCGACCTGCTTCGTCCCGGCGATCTGTGCGGCGCGGATGTTCGAGACGACGGGGGCGGCGGCGCGGGCGGGCAATGTCGCGAGGAGGAGGGAGAGGAGAAGAACGTGTTTCATAGGAGGAGAGAAGCCTGCGCGAAAGTGCCGGGTGGGTGCGCGGATGTAAAGTGGGTGAAATCAGTTTTCACCCGCCGGATTTCAGTTTCTACTGCGGAGTTCCCGCTCACGACTTCACCTTCACCCACACTGTCTTGTTTCAAATCGTCTTCAACGAACTGAGCGCCGCCGAGATGGCTGCGCTGCCGAAGGAACTCCAGCTCGAGCTGCTCGCCGAGTTCCACTTCCTCCCCGAAGACCTCGACAGTCTCGACCCGGAAAAATTCGGTGCGATCGAGCGCGATGGGAAAAAGCTCTTCCGCTACCGCGCGCTGGACTACCGCATTTATTTCGAGAAGCGGGACGACGGGATCACGGTCCAGCGCGTCCTGCATAAAAACACGATCCGCGATTTCCTCTTCCGCGCGAAGCTGCCGATGCCGCAGGAGGACGAGCAACTCAGCCAGAAAAAGGAATTCTGGAAGCTGATCGAGGACGGGGAAAGGACGCGCACGCGTTGAGTCGGCGCGCGATTGCGTGGATCGTTTTGGGAGTTATCGCCGCGCACCTCGCGGCGTTTGCGGTCGTGAGCAGATGGAAGGCGCTCCCGCCCGCGAAATACATTGCGCCTGGAAACTTCGGATACAAGACGACGACTTACGTCAACGTGTTGACCGGCGAGAAAACCGTCGAGCGCGAAATCCGCGTGACAACGAAGCTCGCGCCAGCGGGCGTGTATGAGGCGCAGCCGAAGACAACTCCAAAACCATGAATCTTTTCCCAAACGAATCCGAACGCCGCGCGTGGTTCCCGATGTGCGCGGATAAAATTCCCTTCGCACACGCCGGGGTCGCGCCGCTGCCGCGGTGCGTGGCGGATGCGATCGTGCGCTACGCGGAGCAGTCCGCGGCGAACCCGCAGGAGTTCGCCGAGGTGCTGCGCGACATCAAGAATGCGCGGCGGGTTTGCGCGGATTTCATCGG
>JAYVRQ010000514.1:0-4229 GCA_043776145.1 Chthoniobacteraceae bacterium | reverse complement strand
AGCTTTGGCTCGCGGTCCTTGTCGATCTTCGCGCGCAGGCGCTGCATATAGACTTCCACGAGATTGCTCTCCAAATCCATGTCGTAGCCCCAGACGTGTTCGTAAATCTGCACGCGCCCGAAGACGCGGCCGGGCGAGCGCATCATGAATTCGAGCAGCTCGAACTCGCGCGTCGTGAGCACAATTTCCTCGCCCCCGCGTGTGACTTTTCGTGCGAGCAAATCCATCGCGAGATCCGCGACGCGCAGCAGATGCGCGGGCTCGCCCGCCTTTCGGCGGACCACCGTGCGCAGCCGCGCGGCGAGTTCCTCCACGAAGAACGGCTTCGTCAAATAATCGTCCGCGCCGAGATCGAGCCCTTCGAGTTTTTCGGGCAGCGTCGCGCGCGCGGTGAGCAGGATGACGGGCACCGTGTTTCGCCGCTCGCGGAGTCCGCGCAGGATACTGAGTCCGTCGCGGCCCGGCAGCATGATGTCGAGCACGAGCGCGTCGTACGGCATTTCCGTGGCGCGGCGGAAGGCTTCGTCGCCGTCGCCCACGGTTTCGACGGAAATGCCAAGTTCTTCGAGCCCCTTTTTGGCAAAGGCGCGGAGCTTGGCTTGGTCTTCGACGAGGAGAATTCGCACGCCGGGATGCTAGCGAAAGTCGCGCGCGACGGGAGCAGATAAACGGAGTTTTATATGAACACTGTCCTGCCATTTATCCCCGCGCTGTTCCTCCTTTCCATGAAAGCCATGCGTTCCTCCCTTTTGAAAATCGCCGCGCTTCTGCTCGCGCTTCTTTCCTCCGCCCGCAGCGCGGACAACATCCTGCTCATCATCGCGGACGATCTGGGCGCGGACAGCTTTCCACTCACCGCAAGCGCCGGGGCCAGCGTGCCGCCGATGCCAAACATCGCCGCGCTGAAAACCAGCGGCGTGCTTTTTCGCAACGCCTGCGCGCACCCGACATGC
The DNA here is from genome assembly GCA_043776145.1 of Chthoniobacteraceae bacterium. Lineage (GTDB taxonomy): Bacteria > Verrucomicrobiota > Verrucomicrobiia > Chthoniobacterales > Chthoniobacteraceae > JANLQB01. The sequence goes on along the minus strand of JAYVRQ010000514.1, from coordinate 3,276 downwards.
TCGCCCTCGCGCGCGGCGATGCTGACCGGGCGGCACCCCTTTCGCACCGGCATCGGCGAGGCGCTGGTTGGCGCGACGAGCCCGCAGTTGCAGGCTTCTGAGTTCACGCTGCCGGACGCCTTCGCGGCGAACGCGGCGCTCGGTTACCAGCTCGCGTCGTTTGGAAAATGGCATCTCAACTCCGGTCCCATGTCGGACAACACGCCAAGGCGGATCGGCGGCTGGACATATTTCGCGGGCTCGATTCCCGGCGCGGTGACGGACTATTACAACTGGTCGAAAGTCACCGTCGGCCCGGTGAACAATGTCCCTACGGCGAGCACGAGCACGACTTACGCGACGACTGACACGGTGAACGATGCGATCACCTGGATTCAAGCGCGCGGCACGTCGCCGTGGTTCGCATGGGTCGGCTTCAATGCGCCGCACACGCCCTTTCACATCCCGCCGACGAACCTGCACAGCTACGGCAGCGGCGCGCTCACGAACCGCCAGAAATTCGAGGCGGCGGCGGAGGCGCTCGATATGGAAGTGAAGCGGTTGCTTGAGGCGCTTACACCCGCGGTTCGCGCGAAGACCAACATCATTTTTCTCGGAGACAACGGCACACCGCCGCAGGTCGTGCAGACGCCTTACACCTCCGCGCACGCGAAGGACACGCTGTATGAAGGCGGGACGCGCGTGCCGATGATCGTCGCCGGTCCGGCGGTCGTGAGCCCGAATCGCGACAGCACCGCGCTGGTGCATTGCGCGGATCTTTACGCGACGATCCTGGAACTCGCGGGGATCAACGTCAGCATCACGCAGCCCGCGGCGAACCCGATCGACTCGCACAGCCTGCTCCCCATTTTGAAAAACACGACCGACGCCGCGCGCTATGCGTTTAGCGAGAGCTTTGGCGACACGGTCAATGGAGGGGACTCGGGCCGGGCGCTGCGCGATGCGGCGGGATACAAGCTCATCCAGTTTCTCGACGGGCATGAGGAGATGTACGCGATCGGCACGGACGTGAACGAAACGAGCAACCTGCTCGCCGGCACGCTTAGCGCGGCGGCGCAGGGGAGTTATTACGGGTTGACGATCGAGATGGGAAAATTCCAGGCGACGCTCGCGACGCCGGTCGTGCAAAACACCGCGCTGAACGGGGCGCAATTCACCGTGCGTGTGAACAAAACCGCCGGGGCGACTTACACGTTGTTTCGTTCGTCGCTGCTCAATTACGGAACGTGGCTGCCCGTGAGCGGCGCGACGTTTGTGGATGAAGGTGCGACCGTCGTGCTGAGCGATCCGGCTTCCGGCGGCAGCGCGTTTTTCTATCGCGTGATGGCGCGGCAGTGAGGCGGGGCCGGGGAAGAATTTTCAATAAACACGCCCGCCAGCGTGAACTTTTTGGCGCGTTGCCGCCACTACAGGGGCAACTTGAACACGATGGCGATTGAGTCGAACGACATTGGCAGTCTTTACCAGCAACATGGTGCGGAGGTTTTGCATTACCTCGCGCGGCGTTGTCCGGTGGACGCGGCGCACGATCTTTTGCAGGAGACTTTCCTGCAAGTCGTGCGGCAGGCGGAGCGGCTCGATGCGGTGACGATGCCGCGGGCGTGGCTCTTCGGGATCGCGCGGAACATCCTCGCGCGGTACTACCGGCGGCAGACGGAAAATGCGGTCGAGCTTCCCGTGGAAAGTGCCGTGGAAGACGCGCGTCTTCCGGCGATGCGCGAGGCCATCGCGGCGCTCGCGCCGGAATTGCGCGAGACGCTCGAACTGCGGATCGAGCAGGAACTTTCCTACGAGGAAATCGCGGGCGTCCTCGATGTGCCCATCGGCACCGTGCGCTCGCGCCTGCATAACGCGGTGCGCCGACTCCGCGCGGCGCTCACCAAACCGGACTCCACTTTATGAAAACCGAAGCTCTCGAAAATCTCCTCATCGACCGCGCGCTGGGCCAGCTCGCGCCGGAAGTCGAGGCACTGCTTTCCGAACACCTCGCGACCCATCCAGCCGCGGCGCAATCTGCGGCGGAGCTTGGCGAAATCGTCGCTCTGGCCACGACCGCGCTGCGCCGCGAAACACCGAAACTGGAACTCCCGCCGCGAACCATCATACCGCAACCGCGCGGGCCGGAGATGAAGCGCGTGGTGGCGAAACGTTTCCTGGCGATGGCGGCGTCATTCGCGGTTGGTGCGGGCGCGGCGGTTTTCGCGATGCGGGAAACGTCCGCCTCACGGACGGTGCCAGTCGTCCAGGAAAGGCCGGCCGCCCCCATCATTGCGAGAACGCCGCGGTATTCACCGGAGATCGAGCGCGCGCTGAAGAAGCTGCCGTTTTGGTCGAAGGAGCGCGCCTACCTCATCGCCGCAGCGGCGGAGCAAACGAACCGTTAATCACCCTATGAAAATCCAAACCAAACTCCACCGCTGGCTCGCTCGAAAACTTCCCGCCGCCGCGCTCGGCGCGCTCACTTTGCTTTTTGCCGGATGCGGGCCGGAGGAGTGGATCGTGTGGGCGCCGGATGGCGAACACGCGATCGTGCGGGATGGAACCGCGCGCGTGATCGACCCGGCGGGGAACACGCTCGCCAGCCTCGGCGGCGAAGACGAAACCTTGGCGGCGTGGCTGCCGGACTCGCGCCGCGTGCTCGTGGTGCGCGGCGTTCCGGCGCGGAGTTGGGAGGAATTCGCGGTGCTTCTCGGCGCGGAGCGCGCGGCGATGGTCGCGTATTTCGCTGGTGATTTGGCTCGCCTCATCGGCGAAAATCGGGACGCGCTGGAGGCGTTCGACGATTCGCCCGCGTTCAAGATTTGGTATGAAAATCTCGAGACGCGCGGCGTGGATTCCGATGCCGTCTATTGCTACCTGGATACGACGCAGCCCGGCCTGCTCGACCGCGTGCTGGAAGCCGAGGCAAGGAAGGAAAACCGGGCGGCGGAACCGGGGAAAACACAGCGCACCCTTGCGGACCTGCGGGCGGAAATCCGAATGCCGCGCATCCATGAATTGCATGTGCGCAGCGCGCTGGCCACCGGCGATTCGGACGATCAACTGCTGCTGCGCTGCGCGGATGAATTCGGCGTGTTCGCCGTTTCCCCAAATGGCCGCGCGCTCGCTTTCATCCGTGCCGAAGGAACCGAGCTGCGTCTCCATGTGATGGCGCTCGAAGCGGGCGCGCAGCCGCTGTTCGTCGAAAGCGGAGTCGAGTTCGCCGCGTGGTCGCCCGACGGATTGGACCTCGCCTACACGAAGTGCGGTGGGCCGCATCGCTCGGAAAAAAGCGAG
>JAYVRQ010000513.1:0-4230 GCA_043776145.1 Chthoniobacteraceae bacterium | reverse complement strand
AACTCCACAAAAAATACGAGAGCCGCGACGCCACTTCATAGTCCGTCAGATCGCGCACCTCGCCGGGTTTCATCGACTCGGGATCGAGTTCCCAGCGGAACAAAAAGCGCGGCGAGCAAAGCGCCGCCTGAATCGCGACCTGCATTCCTTCGAGAAATCCCGCGTTCTCTTTCAATGCCACATCCATGAAGCCGGTGAGCCGCTCGATCTCCGCCTCCGTCGCGGGACGACGGTACGCGCGCGACGCAAATTTCGTGAGAATCTCGCGCGCGAGTTCGCGCTCGCGGCCTGGCTCGGGCAGGCGCGGGATCAGGCGCGTGTGGCTCTCCGGCAGCTTGAGGTCCGATGCGGTGGGCGGGCCGGTGACTTCCACGTACTCGAAGAAAAGATTCCGGTCGCCGACGCCATCGACGTTGTAGTTGTTGAGATAGGCCACCGCGATTTTCCGCGAGCCTGCCTCGATCGGCGCGCGCACCTCATACCGCGAGCCGCGCTCAACGGATTTCACGTCGAACACTTTCAGATCCTTCCCATCCACGCGCAGCGCCATTTTCGGCGGCTCCGGCCCGGCCTGTTCGCCGAAGGCGCGGATGCGGAAGGTGTATTCGGACGTTTGCGGAAACTCGAACTTCGTCACGGCTTCGCCCTCGCGATACAGCCCGAAAATTTTTCCCTCCATCGGTTTGTTCGCATCGTCCTTCGACTCGAAGCGATTGCCCGCGAGCTTTGTCACCACCGGCTTTGGCGCGGCATCGAGCACGATCGCCTTTTTCACGATCGTCTCGGCGGCTGCCATGAATTTTTCCATGAGCAGCGGCGGCAGCGAAAGCACGTCGGCGATGTTGTCGAAGCCGTAGCCGACTTCATCGTTCGGAAAATCGTCTGGCTCGAAATCCACATGCAGCAGGTCGCGAATGGTATTGCGATACTCCTGGCGATTGAGGCGGCGGATCGTGACCTTGCCGGGGTTCCGGTCGATCTTGCAGTCCACCGTCGAGAGCTGGCCGTCGATGAATTGGAGCAGCATTTCGCGCTGCGCTTTTTCCGGCTGCGGCTTTTTCTCCGGCGGCATGTCGCCGGATTCGAGAGCCTCCGCGATCTTCTCCCAAACCTCGCGCTGCTCGCCGAGATTCGCCTTCTCCATCAGCGGCAAAAGATTCAAGTCGCCCTTGTGCTTCTCGGCGTTGTGGCAGTCGAAACAATACTGCTTGAGCAGCGGCTGGATGTGTCCGCCGAGCGTGACCGGTTCCGCGGCGGCGAGCGCGGCGGCGGAGCAGAAGGTGAATAGTGTGGCGGCGAACTTCATGGGTGGCGGACAGCGGAATCTATCACCGAATGGGGCGGACGTTAGGGTGTGTTTGAAATAGGCGGGGCGGGATGCTCCAGCCTAACAAACCTGAAACTGCGCGTGCATGCGCAGGCGCGCGAGGTCATCCTCCGCGATTCGACCTCCTGCTTTTCCCAAACGCAACGGCGCGCCCTGCGTGGAGCGCGCGACCCGTTCCAGCCACGAATGCGGGAGCGGATCGTGGAGCAAGCCGGGCGCGTTTGCCGCGATGGTCGTCTGATCTTTCTCGCCCGTGGCGTGGCCGTGGCCGACGAAGAAGCCGGCGAGCAGAAGCGTCACGCGCACGGCGGTCGAGCGCGTGTAATTTGTGAGCAGGCATGGGCGCGCGGGATCAAGCCGGGCGTGCAGGCGGGTGAAATGTTCGAGCGTCCACATGTCGGCGTTGGTCGCGGGGGAATACGGATCGTAGAGCACGGCGTGCGGCGCGGGGATGTCGGTGCGGTGCATCGTTTCGCTGAAATCGCCGGTGTGAAAATGCCAGTCGATCCCACCGATCCGCGCACGCCCTTTTGCCAGCAGCGTTTCGATGACGGCGCGAAACGGCGCGGGGTATTCGAGTTCGTCCGCGTGCTTCAGCGCAAAGGCAAGCGGCCCGCTGGCGCGGTCAAAGCTATGAATTTCCACCCTTCGATCCACACATGCCTCCAACACCGCCACCGCATTCGCCGCCGCGCCGAGCCCCACGTCCCACACGATGAAAGTCTCCCTCGCCTCCGCCGCGCGCTCGACGAGCCGCTGCCCGCGCACATGCAGCGCGCGCGCTTCCGCCATCGGCCCGATGACCGGATGAAACGTCTCGCCAAACTCCCGCGAGCGCACGCTCCGCACGCCGGATTGCACAGTCACGATTTGAAATTCCTCCGGAGCGGCAGACATCGGCGCAGGCTAATCCCGCCTTCGCTAAATCCGCAATGGCCGCAGGAACGTATCCATCCATGAACCCGATCCTCCCTTGAAAAAGAAACAAGACGCGCATCTCAAAATTCCATCCCGCGCTCCGGTGATGGTGCTCCCGAACACGCTCCTTTTTCCCGAATCGCTGCTGCCGCTTTTCATCTTCGAGGAACGCTACCGCGAAATGCTCGCGTGGGCGCTGGAACACGAGCGCATGTTCTGCATGGCGCTTATCCGGGCGGGGCGCGAGGACTGGTCGTCGCCCGACGACTTCCACCACGTCGCCGGGCTCGGGCTCGTGCGCGCGTGCGTCGGGCATGAAGATGGAACGTCGCATCTCATTTTGCAGGGACTCGCGCGCGTCGAGTTCACCGGCTTCGTGCAGACCGAGCCATTCGTGATTGCGGAACTCCGCGAAGTTCCCGTCGCCAGCGCAAAGGCCGACGAGGCCGCGACGCTCAGCGCGATCGTGCTCGAACTCTGCGCGCAACTGCGCGCCAGCGGCATCGTCATTCCCGACGTGCTCGATCAGCAACTCGCGCAGGCCAGCGACGCCGGGGTGCTTTCGGATCTAGTGGCTCACACGCTCGTGCGCGATCCCTACCGCCGCCAGAGCGTGCTCGAAGCCGGCGATGTTTCCACGCGCCTGCGCAGGCTCATCGGGCATCTGCGCGATGAGCTGCCGTAGCCGCTATTTCGCGGGGAAAAGCCGCGCATGCTCTTCGAGCAAATAGCGGTCGGTCATGCCGGAGAGATAATCGCAGACCGTGCGATGCAGCCCTTCCTTCTCGATCCGTTTCGAGGTCGTCTTTCCCAGCAGCGCGGGCTTTTTCAGATACGCGCCGAAGACTTCCCGCAAGAACCGGCAGGCGTTCTGATTCACACCGGCGACGCGCGGATGGTAGTAGAGATTTTGGTAAAGGAACGCGCGCAGCTTCCGGTTCGCGGCGAGCAGCGCGGCGCTGTAGCGGATGAGCGGCTTCGGCTGGTGGCGCACGTCGGCGACGCTGCGCACGCGGGCCTTGCGGATCGACTCCGCGCTCGTCGCGATCACATCCTGCACCTGCCGGTCGATGATCGAGCGGATGACGTAGCTGTGCAGTTCGCGCCCGCGGAGTTTTGGAAAATGCCCGCGCACTTCGTCGTAGCTGTGCGACCAAGCGGCGAGGTCGGCGAGTTGCGCGACGGTGATGAGATGGAAGTCGAGCCCGTCGTCGAGATCGTGGCTGTAGTAGGTGATTTCGTCCGCGAGATTCGCGATCTGCGCCTCAAGCGAAGGGCACGCATACCGATCGGCGCCGGGCTGCGGCGGGTCGTAAAACGTCGCGTGCTTTTTCAAACCCTCGAGCACCTCGAAGGAAAGATTCAGCCCCGGAAAACGCGGATACTTTTGCTCGACGACTTCCACGATCCGCACGCTCTGCTCGTTGTGATCGAAGCCGCCTGCGCCGCGCATCAGCTCATCCAGCGTCTCTTCGCCGCTGTGGCCGAAAGGCGGATGGCCGAGATCGTGCGCGAGCGCGATGGCTTCGGTGAGGTCTTCGTTCAGGCCCAGCGCGCGGGCAATCGTGCGGCTGATCGAGGCGACTTCGATCGTGTGCGTGAGGCGCGTGCGCAGGTGGTCGCCGGTGCCGTTGAGAAAGACCTGCGTCTTGTATTCCAGCCGCCGGAAGGCGCGCGAATGAATGATCCGTGCGCGGTCGCGCTCGTAGGCGGCGCGGTGCGGATGCAGCGGCTCGGGATGGGCGCGTCCAGCGGAGTCGCCGGATTTTTGCGCATACGGCGCGAGCGATGCGCGCTCCTGCTCCTCGAATTCAATGCGCGTCTTCATGCGTCTCGTTTTCCTTTTCCAAAATCTCTTTTGCAAGCCGCCTCTTCTCACGCCGGGCCTCGGCGCGCAGTGCCAGCAAATCGTAGAGCGCCAGCAGCACGGCGGTGAGCGTTCCCCACGCGCAGGCGAGCCAGTAAAAAATGAAAAGCACCGGATG
>JAYVRQ010000512.1:0-15288 GCA_043776145.1 Chthoniobacteraceae bacterium | reverse complement strand
TCCACGATCCGGCGAGCGTGTCGGCGCGCTGGAGTTGATAGGTGTGCCCGGCGTAGCCTTGGATGGTGACGGTGAAATTTGCGCCGCTTCTCGCGATGCCCGCGACTTTCACGAGGCTGCGGTCGAGGACGATTCCGTTGTTGATGAAATTCACGGGGAGCGTTTGCGCGCCGGTCATCACGTCGAGGAGTCCGTTGTTCGTGAAAGTGCCGCCGACTTGCAGCGCCGCGCCGCCGGTGAAGATCGCGGTGCCGTTGTTCTCGAAGTCGCCGGAGATATTCAGCGTGCCGCTGGCGAGGGCGAGCGCGCCGTCGTTTGTCACGCTGCCGTTGATCGTTCCCGCACCGCTGAGCGCGCCGCCGTCGGCGATGTGAATGCCCGCATTCACCGTCGCGCCGGGAATGTCGAGTGCCGCGCCGTCCATGATTTCAAGCGGGTTCGCGGCTGGTGTGGTGAAATTGCCCGTGAGCCGCAGTGTGCCCGCTTCCACCGTGGTTTTGCCGTTCAGATTCAACGTGCCGCTGAGCGTCCAGATGCCCGAGCCGGTCTTCACGAGATTCGTCAGCATCGTCGCCGTCTGCTCGCCGACGGTGCCCGCGAAGGTGAAGTCGGTGCCGCGTCCGCCGATGCGATACGTGAGCTGACGTCCGCCGACCGAGCCGCCGCGCAACGTCGCGCTGCTGCTGCCGGTGAGTTCGCCGATGGTCATCGTCGAGCCGTTGCCGGAGTTCAGATTCCCGGACCAGTAGGCGTTCACATTCGGCCCGAGATTCAGCGCGGCGGAGGGGATGCCGGGATTTCCGTAGTCGATGTCGAAGCGCACATCGGCGGCGCTGCCCGCGGTGGTCGCATTGATCTGGCCAGAGAAATCCGACCAGTCGCCATGCAAGTCCGCGCGCACGCTGCCGGATGGGAGCGCGTAGTTGAACGTGCCGCCGCCGATCAGTTTGCCCGTCAGCGTGCAGCGCCAGTCCACGTTCAGCGTGCCGGTCGCGCCCCCGGGCACGGTGATGTCCCACGCGCCAGTGCTGCCCGTGCCGTTGTTGTTCACGGAATACATCGCGAGCGTGCCGCCGTTCAGCGTCACGTCGCTCGTGCCGAGGCCGTTCGTGTTCGCCGCATCGTTGCCAAACGCGATCTGCCCGCCGGTGATCGTCGTGGGTCCGGCGAAGGTGTTCGCGTTGCTGATCGTGAGTTTGCCGGTGCCGGATTTCGTGAGCGGCATTTGTCCGGTGAGGCTGCCGGTGCCGGTGAAGGTGTGGTTTTTCGTGCCGCTGAAAGTCACACGATTCGGCTCAATGCTGCCGGTGAGTGTGAGGCTGGTCGCGTTCGATCCGGTGGCATCGAGCGTCACCGCATCGCCAGTGCCGAATGCGGTGGCGGTCGCGCCGTTCACGAAGCTCGCGGTCGTGCCGATGTCCCAGGTATTCGCGGAGGCATTCGCGCCGCCCTGCCACACGATGCTGCGACCGGAGTCGGGCGGTGGCGGGGGAAATGCGGGGAGTTCGAGATTCACGCAGTCGTACATGACGTGCTCGGTCGGCCCGCCCGTGCGGCCTTCGATGAGCGTGATCGTGTTTGGGCCGACATTCAGCGACGACACCGGGACGGTGATGTAACTCACGCCATACTTCGAGTGGATGCCTTCGCGGATGAGCGCGTTGCCGCCGCCGCTGGGCGGGTAAATGCGCGCGAATAGGTTCGCCTCGCCATTCACGTAGATGTCCATGCGCGCACTCTCGCTGCCCGCGAAGGCGAGCGTGAGCGTGGCGTTCCCGCTCGCGGGCACGGCGGCGAGATTGAAATGGATGCGCCATTTCCACGGCGTCCACACGCCCGCATCGACGTGGCCGCTGTGCGCGTAGTTCCAGTCCGTCGCGGGGTTGCTAACTCCGACGGTGTATTCGAGCGGGCTGGGTAACTCCGCGCAGTAAGTGTTCCAAAGGTATGGCTCGAAGTAATCGCTGCCGTGCTTGAACTCCTTCGCACTCCGATCCGGCGTGCCGATTTCCCACGCGATGCTCGTGCCGTGGTGCGGCACGTTCCAGGTGAGATTGCCGAGCGCGGTGGTCGCGTTCGCGGTCACAGTCACGAGCGTGCGCGAGTACTCGCCCACTGCGCCATCGGTGAAAGCGTAAAGCGTGTAGCTGCCGGGCCGCACATCTTGGATCGAAAAATTCCCCGCCGCATCCGCGCGCACCCATGTCTGATAACCCTTGCCCTGATACTGCCAGTTCCCAGCCGTGTCCTCCGGCGCAGCCACGCCGACCCACGCATAGGCCGCGCTCACCGCGGGCTTCAGCGTGTCGGTGACGATGAGATGCCCCGTCACCGTCCCGCGTCCCGCAGCGAGTGGGTAGTCTGCATTAGTCAGCCACGAGTAAGGCCAGGCACTGACTTCCGCCGTTACTTGCGCCTTGGCCTCGGCCCACAACGCATCACCTGCATTCGTCGTCGCGGTGGTGTTGTTGCAGTAGAGAAGATGCGGGCCGTAGAGCTTCTTCCACGTTTCCCCATCGGCGATGCCCGTGCTCGATCCGCCGAAGTGATTTCGCCCAAAATGAATGAGGCTGTAACTCTCCGCGAGAGTTAGATCCTGGTGGATGGGTCCGTCGTTTAGATAGTCGTAACCACCCATCACCATCCACACACCTTTCTTGCCCGAGTTACTCGCGTGGCCCCAGCAGCCGATGGTTTGGTACTCCGCCGCGTATTCGTATTTGCAGTCATACTTCCCCGCGCGCACGCCACTCGTGAGGTAAATAATTTCCGCGATGCCCGTCGCTGTTGCATGGGTGAAATCGTAGTAAGATTCCATCTGCCAGTTCCGCAGCGCATCGACGTACGCGCGCTCGAAAGTAAAGTCCGTCGAGTTATGCGGCAGCTTCCACACCACGCGGAATTCCCCAAAGCCCGCCGCCGGATACGACGCGGGATGATTCAAGACGACGTAGCCATAAAGCCCCGTGTCGCCGCGCCGCAGCACCCAATGCACGTCGATGTCGAGCACATGCTTGTATCCCGCCGTCGCGTTCCACGTCCGCTTGCACGAGATGTCCACCATGTCGGTCGTGTTCACCGTCGCCGAATACACGCACCCGCTCGGCACATCGAACGACGTGCCGCCATCGAACGAATAGTAAATCAGCCCGCTCGTATCGAGCATCTGCGTGCCGTTGAAAAGATACGACGTCACCTTCCCCGTGCTCTTCTCGATGACCGCGGTGACGACGCCATTCGCCAGCGTCGCCGTGGTGCTCGTGGTGGAAAGCGTGACGTTTGCCCCGACACCCGCCGCACCGCCGCCGGGATCGTTCGCGCGGACGACGAGTGCGAGCGCGAGCCAGCACACGAGAGGTCGGAGGAAATTGGGAAGGGTCATCGGGGAGAGAGCGAGGCACTATGGCGGAAGGCGCTGCGTTCGCAATCAGTCGCGCGGCGGGGATCCGGCACCACTTTTAATCACGCCCCGCATGAAAGCCGCGCAATGTGTCGCGATTGACACTCCATCGGCAAGCGGCTTACTTTCGCGTCCCATGAAAAGGTTCTTAATTCAGTTCGCGGCGCTCGCCATGGCCGCGACCGTTTGGAGCGCGCCGCCGACGCCGCCGCGCCTCCTTGAAAAGGCCCGAGTCTTGCCGCTGGCCCTCGATGACGCCTTCCAATTCCGAAAGACGAAAACGTATTTCAACGACCCCCTGCTCACCAAGCAGGTGCCGACGCAGGAGGAAATGATCCGTTTCGAGCAGCAGCATGTGAACTTCGGCGCACTCACCGGCAACGACCGGCGCGAGCGGTATGGGCAATACTTCACGTTTTTCTGGCGCACTTCGCGCAAGAGCGATGTGACGATGCGCTTCGAGTACCGGCAGGCAAATCTCGGCTCGCATGTGCAGGCGCGCGAGCGCGATTACCCGGCGGCGAAGGGCTCATTCCGCTCCGAGTTCAATATCATCGGTGATGATTTTCTCGACGATGGGAAGGTCACGGCTTGGCGGGCGGTGCTGATCGAGAACGGCAAAATCGTGGCGCTCAATCAATCGTTCCTCTGGAACTAACTGGCGGATGGACCATTGCCCGCGCTGCTGCGCCGTCCCCGGATTTCGGCTTGAACAGGGATTGGTTGTGTGGCGTCAAAGTTGCGTTATCCAAATTTGCGAGAATCAATAGAAACAGTCGTGATCGCTCCATCCACCATTCTAGTCGGCGTCTCGGATCGCACCGTTTGGGTGCGGGTCGAGGGGAAGGGCTCGTTTCAGAATGCGACGGGGTTGAAGCAGTTTGGGAAGGAGATGACGAATCGCGGCTTCCGGCAGTTCGTGTTCGATTTGAAGCAGTGTCCCGTCATGGATTCTACGTTCATGGGAACGCTGACGAGCATCGCGATGCACCTGCGGGAACTCGGCTCGGGGCAGCTCTCGATCGTGAATCTGAACGAGCGCAATCGCGACCTGCTGAGCAATCTCGGGCTCGACCGCTTTTTCAACATGGGCGCGACGCCGTCCGCCGTGCCCGTGCAGGCGGTGCTGCCTGCCGTGGCTGAGGACAAGCAGACGCGCGCGGAGACGATGATCGCGGCGCACGAGGCAGTGGTGGCCGCGAATCCGGCGAACGAGGCCAAGTTCAAGGACGTGCTCGACTATCTGAAGCAGGATCTGCATCTCCCGCGCTGATTGCCGATGTGGACGGGCATCTCACTGGGGCTGGTCGTCGCGTTGTGCGGGCTTTTCGGGGTCGTGTACCGGCGGCTGCGCGCGCAGATTTCCGCGCTGGAATCCGCGCGCGCGAAAATCCAGCTCGAGGAAACGCGCGTGTTCGATTTCCTCCACGGCCTCGGCACGGCGCTCTCAGAAGATGCGCGACCCGACGATTTGCATCGCCTGATCGTCGAGGGCGCGATGCGGATTCTCGATGCCCACGGCGGCGCGCTGTATCTGGCGGATGAAAAAAGCGGGCAGCTCCGCCCGGCGTTCATCTCGAAGGAATGCCCCGCGCTTTTCGATGTCCCCGCGAAATCCGCCGCGCAGCCCGACCTGCTGCACAGCCATTTGCGCATCCACGCCATCGCGCCGTGGGACGGTGTGCTCGGCGCGGCTTGGAAGGATGGCGCACCGCTGATGCTGCGCGGCGACGATGCGCGGCTGGATTTCAGCAAAGGCAAAAATCCCACGCCGCGTCCGGCGGCGGTCGTGGTCGCGCCGCTCATTTATCACGAGAGAAAAATCGGGCTGCTCGCAGTCACGCGCCGGGAGCCGGGCGAGGCGTTTCTCAGCAGCGAATTTCATGCGTTCAAGGCCATCGCCGAACAGTCCGCGTTCGCGCTTTACAACGTCTTCATCGCCGGGGAAGCCGCGGAGAAAAAGCGGCTCGATCAAGATTTGCAGGTCGCCTACGAAATCCAGCGCATCCTGCTCCCGACGAACGCGCCGGAAGTCACCGGCTACCAAATCAGCGGCATCAACATTCCCGCCAAACAAGTCAGCGGCGACTACTACGACTACCTCGCCGTCGATGAAGCGCACTGCGGCGTGGTGGTCGCGGATGTGTCAGGAAAAGGCGTGCCCGCGTCGCTCATCATGGCCATGTGTCGCAGCGTGCTGCGCAGCCACGCCGCTGCGCAGCTTTCGCCGTCGGCGGTGCTGCATCGCGTGAACGCGCAGATTTTTCCCGACATCAAAGAGGACATGTTCATCAGCATGGCCTACGCGATTCTCGACAAAAACTCGCCGCTGGTGACGCTCAGCCGCGCCGGGCACGATGCGCCGCTGCTTTACCGCGCGAGCGACAAGACCGTCTCGAAAATCAACCCGCCCGGCATGGCCGTCGGCATTGACAGCGGGGACGTGTTTAATAGAGTCACAGGCGATTTTTCCCTGACCCTCGAGGCCGGTGACTGCCTGATCCTTTACACGGACGGCGTGACCGAGGCGCTCGACAAAGACGGGGAGGAATTCGGAATGGATAACGTGATCAAGTCCATCCAGGCCAGTGCCCCAGAAGGCGCGGCCGCGATGATCACCCGGCTGACGGATGACCTCTGGACATTCGTCGGCGCGCGCCCGCAGAACGACGACATCACCCTGATCGCCATCCGTAAAAAATGACCAATCCGACCGCCGACGAACCACCTGCCGCCAACCCCGAAGACACCGCTCCCGAAGAGACGGAGGAAACGCTCGTCGCCCAAATGCAGAGCGACATGGCGCGTTTCAAGGATCTCGCGCTGCGCACGCAGGCGGACTTTGAAAATTTCCGCAAACGCGCCGCGCGCGAAAAGGAGGACGCGGCGAAATACGCGAACGCGGGCTTCCTCGAAAAGCTGCTCCCGATTCTCGACAATTTTGAACTCGGCCTCAACGCCGCGCGCAGCGATGCGAAGGATTCACCGATCATCGCCGGGATGGATATGGTCGCGAAACAGCTTCAGGATTTCCTCACCGCCGTCGGTGTCGAGACGGTGAAAGCCGAGGGCGAAAAATTCGATCCGAACCTGCACGAAGCCGTCGCGCAAGAAGCGAGCGCGGACGTGCCGGAAGGCGTGATCGTGCGGCAACTGCGCAAAGGCTACCGTCTGCGCGACCGCCTGCTGCGCCCGGCGACGGTGACGGTGTCGAAGGGGAAAGCGGAATGAGAAACCCTTTTTCCTTTCCACACTGATGGCCACCAAGCGCGACTACTACGAAGTCCTCGAAGTCATACGGACTTCCAACGGCGAGGAGATTAAAAAATCCTACCGCAAACTCGCGGTGAAATTTCACCCGGACAAAAATCCGGGCGATCATACGGCGGAGGAAAAATTCAAGGAACTCGGCGAGGCTTACGATGTCCTGAGCGACGCCGAAAAGCGCGCGGCGTACGACCGCTTCGGACACGGCGCATTCGCGCAGGGCGGTGGAGCGCCGCGCGGTGGAGCGGGCGGTTTCCACGATCCGTTCGATATTTTCCGCGAAGTCTTCGGCGCGAGTGGCGGAGGCGGTGGAGGTGGGGGAATTTTCGAGCAATTTTTCGGCGGCGCGGCGGCTGGCGGCGCGCGCCCGGATCGCGAGGGAAAGCAGCGCGGCTCCGACTTGCGTTACGACATGCAGATCGGCCTCGAAGAAGCCGCGTTCGGCTGCGACAAGGAGATCGAAGTTTCCAAACTCGAAGGCTGCACCGTCTGCCAGGGCACCGGTGCGGAGCACGGCTCCCGCGCCGTGACGTGTCCCGGCTGCAACGGACGCGGCCAGGTCATCAGTTCACGCGGTTTTTTCCAAGTCTCTCAAACCTGCGGACGCTGCCGCGGCACCGGCACCGTCATCGAGCGCCCCTGCCGCAAATGCGGCGGCGAAGGCCGCGCGGAAATGACCTCGCGCATCAAACTGAAAATCCCGCCGGGCATCGAAGACGGCTCGCGCTTGCGCAGCACGCGCAATGGCGAGGCTGGTATCCGCGGCGGCCCGCCGGGCGATCTTTACGTCGTCATCCACATCAAGGAGCATGAGATTTTCGAGCGCGACGGCGACGCGCTCTTCTGCGAAATCCCCGTCTCCTTCACCACCGCCTCGCTCGGCGGCGAAGTGGAAGTCCCGACGCTGGAAGGCAAGGCGCACCTGAAAATCCCCGCCGGCACGCAGGGCGCGACCGTCTTCAAACTGCGCGGCAAAGGAATCCCGTCGCTCAACTCGACGACACGCGGCGACCTGATGGTGCGCGTGCTCGTGGAAGTGCCGACGAAATTAAACGGCGAGCAGCGCCGCAAACTCGAGGAATTCGCCGCGCTGATGGGCGAGGACAACTCCCCGATGCACCAGAGTTTCTTCGACAAGGCGAAGGAGTTTTTTAAGTAGTCTAAAGTCTCAACTACTCTAGAGCCTATCCTAAAACTTTCTTATCAACGCTGCTGAACATAGTGTCTCGATCGCTTCTTCGAACTCTTGAAAATTGGATGGAAGATGGAGCGCAATAGTCATATTTAGTGAGTCGCAATGGTCGTGGGTTGGTCAATTCACAAGCGTGAAACACTATGGCGAAAACGCGGCGGGATCGACTGAGTAAAGATGGTAAAAGACACGATTGCCGGGGTAGGGTCGTAGGGGGACTTCGCGGAGGAAGGGCGGGGCATTGCGCGGGCTTTCGTCGAGGATGGTGGCGAGCGGCGTGGCAGGGGAGGCGATGCCTAAGAGCGATGCGGAGGTTTCGATTTCGCGTTCGGCGGCGTCGGCCAGGACATGCGTGACGCGACGTTTTTTTAGGATGGTGGCGGCTTCTTCGGGTTTGTCGGCGAGGTAGAAGCGGGCGGTATCGACGATGCCGGGGAGGCTTTGGTGGGAACTGCCAGCGACTCCGGGACGGCGGGTCCAGTAGGCGATGGCGGGGGATTGCCACCAGGGGGCTAGGAAAGCAGCGTTGGGGTCGGCGGCGATGACGCTAACTGTATCGCGGAGGGCAGTGCGTTCGGCGCGTTGGGTTGCCCGAGTGCGTTCGGTTTCGTCGTCGGGGAAAAGGCGGGTGTCCCAATCCTGCGCGACGGGGTAGAGCGAGAGGAGAAAGACGGGCCAGGCGATCCAGGCGCGATGGGCGATGGCGAGTTGCCAGGGGAGCGACATGGCGAAGGTGAGCGCGAAGAAGTATCCCCAGCGGAGTTGCCAGCAGGTGAGCGCGAAGGTGACGACGAGCAGGCCGAGCAGGAAGGCGGCGGGGCGATAAGCGGGATGTGCGCCGCCCGCCGTCCGCGCGATTTTCATTTTCAAAAAAATGGCGATGCCGAGCGTGATGGGCGCGACAGCAATGGCCCAGCCGCACCAGCGCCAGAGCAGGGATTCGCGCGGATCGAGGTGCGCCAGTTCGCCGATGCTGCGGCTCCACGCGGGAAAGTAGGCGCGGGTTATTTCATCCGGTAGCGAGATGCGCCAGCCGTCGATAAGCAGTGAGGCGGCGTAGATGGCGACCGCGACGGCCCAGCCGCGCCAGCGTTCACGCCAGCGAAATTGCTCGCGATCGAACGCGGCGATGAGCGCGAAGATGACGGCGAATAAAATGAGCGGCTCGTAGAGCGAAACCCACATCGCGAGACCACCCGCGATGCCGCCGATCATCGACCATTTTGCGATGTGGCGATTCGCCGGGCGCGCGTGGGATTCCCATTCGCGCACGGTCTGCATGAGCCGCACTTCCGCGCCGATGATGATCGCGAGGAGCAGGATGACGAGTGACTGGTGATCCGGACGGCCAAGCGCGCCGCCGTGGACGGCGATGGGCGAGATGGCGAAAAAGAGCGGCGCGGCGAAAGCGGTGTGTCGTGCGATAAGCGAAGAGTGTCGTGCAGCCGACCAAGCCCACGCGGCGAGCCAGCCGCAGGTGAGCGCGCCAAGCAGTGGCGAAATGAGCGCGCCGGAAACATCAAGCGTCTGCCCGCGCAGCACACTCGCCCCGCCGGAGTCCGCGATCCGCATTCCGAGATCCACGATCCACTTTCCCCCGACGATGAGCCAGTCCATCGGCGCAGTCGTGTGCGGCGTGATCCCGTCCGGCCAGTTCTCGAAATCGTGATGCCGGATGACGAGCGGACCGCCTTCCGCGATCAATGCGGCGCGGGTCATCCGCGAGTAGCAGTCGGGATCGACGAAGTAGATGCGGTCGCCAACAAAAGTGTCGCGCAAATTCCAGCAGCGGGCGGCGAACGCCAGCACGCAAAAAGCGGCAATGAAGAGGAGCCAAAGTGCGCGTTTCACGAAACCCGAATTGATTCCGACCGGAGCGCCTGTGTCCACCAATATCTTGTGGTCTCCATTTTGAGAGGCCACAAGATTTTGCGCAAATGGCCGAAAATGGCTCGAAAAAACCCCTTGTGACCACCGGGCCGCACCCCTAGAATCCGGGCTCGATTTTTCCCTCACATTCTATGGCCGATCCTGACGCTCCAAAATCCGAAACCGCATCCAAAAAAAGCACGTACGACGCTGACGATTTGAGTTCCCTCAAAGGGCTCGAAGCGGTGCGCAAAAAGCCGGGCATGTACATCGGCGGCACGGACGAGCGCGCGCTGCATCATTGCGTGTCGGAAGTGCTCGATAACTCGGTCGATGAATTTCTCGCGGGGCACTGCACGCACATCGACGTGAACATCCACAGCGATGGGTCCATTTCCATCCGCGACAACGGACGCGGCATCCCGGTGGACATCAACAAGGAGGAAAACATGCCGGGCGTGGAACTCGTGCTGACGCGGCTGCATTCGGGTGGCAAATACGGGCAGGGAAACTACGAGTATTCCGGTGGCACGCACGGCGTCGGCGCGAAATGCGTGAACGCGGTGAGCGAGTGGTTCAAGGTCGAGGTGACGCGCGATGGGAAGATTCACGCGATGTCCTTCGAGCGCGGAACGACTAAGCAGAAGCTGCACGTCATCGCGGAGGTAAAGTCGAAGAAGCACACCGGCACGCTGATTACCTTCATGCCGGACACGGAGATTTTTCTGGAGACGATCGAGTTCAAGGCGGAGCGCATCATCACGCGGCTCAATGATCTTGCTTACATCAATGCGCCGCTGTCGTTCACCTTTCTCGATGAGCGCGTGGAGAATGCGAGGCCCGTGCAGATCGTGCATCCGAGAGGCATTGAGGAATACGTCGGGCGACTCATCGAG
Organism: Chthoniobacteraceae bacterium; assembly: GCA_043776145.1. Taxonomy (GTDB): domain Bacteria; phylum Verrucomicrobiota; class Verrucomicrobiia; order Chthoniobacterales; family Chthoniobacteraceae; genus JANLQB01. The sequence continues at coordinate 4,664 of JAYVRQ010000512.1, read as the reverse complement.
AATAAGACGCTCGTGCATCCGAAGCCGATCATGATCAAAGGCACGCGCGACAAGATCATCGTGGAGATCGGCCTGCACTATACCGATACCTATAACGAGCAGCTCCTTTGCTATACTAACGCGGTGCCTAATCCGGATGGCGGCACGCATAGCAGTGGCTTCCGTGGGTCGCTCACGCGGGCGATCAATCAGTATGCGAAAAACAATTCGCTGCTGAAGGAGAAGGATGTGGCGATCACCGGGAACGATGTGCTGGAGGGCCTCGCCGCGGTGGTGAGCGTGAAGCATCCCGATCCACGCTTTGAATCGCAGACGAAGGTGAAGTTGATTTCGCCGGAGGTGGATAGCATCGTGGGTTCGATTAGTTACGAAGGGCTGATGCTGCACTTTGACCAGAACCCGAATGTCGGGAAGCGGATCATCGACAAGTGTCTCATGGCGGCGCGAGCGCGCGAGGCGGCGCGGAAGGCGCGTGAGACCGTGCGCAAAGGCGCGCTCACGGGCGGAGGGTTGCCGGGGAAACTGGCGGATTGTTCCGAACGCGATCCGGCGCTGACCGAGCTGTATGTGGTTGAGGGTGACTCGGCAGGCGGCTCCGCGAAACAGGGACGCGACCGGCGTTTTCAGGCGATCCTGCCGATCAAGGGTAAGATCATCAACGTCGAGAAAGCACGGCTCGATAAGGTGCTGCAAAACACAGAAGTCCAGACGCTCATTACCGCCATCGGCACCGGCATCGGCACGGCCAGCGGTGAGAAGGGCGACAAGGAACAGGAAGGCACCTTTAACATCGAGAAGCTGCGCTACGGTCGCATCATCATCATGACCGATGCCGACGTGGACGGCTCGCACATCCGCACTTTGCTGCTCACCTTTTTCTACCGGCAAATGCCCGAGCTGGTGAAGCAGGGCAAAATCTACATCGCCCAGCCGCCGCTCTATCTCATCAAGCGCAAGAAGCGCGAGGAATACGTCGATGACGACGCGCAGCTTAACAAAATCCTCATCGGCCTCGGCGCGGATGAAGTGAAAGTAAAGAACCTCGCCGATGGCAAGATCTTCACCTCCGCGCAGCTCAAGGACATGCTCGATCTGCTGGAAAGACTAGCCAAGTTCAGCGATGCCATCCGGCGGCACGGCGGCGATTTCGAGTCCTATCTCGGCGAGCGCGACGCCAAGACCGGCAAGCTGCCCACCTTCATGATCAAAGTGCGCGAGGGCAATACCGAGTGGGCGAGTTACTTCCCCGGCGAAGCCGAAGTCCGCGCCTTCCACGAAGAAAACCGCGACCTCAATCTCTACGACGACCCCGCCCCCGAACCCATCGTCGATGGCGACCTCGTCCTCACTGAGCCCGTGGCCAAAGCAAAGAAGGAAAAGATCGACCCCAACAACCGCCGCCGCGCGAAACTCATCGAACTCCACGAATCGACAAGCGCCCAAAAGCTCATCGACGAACTCGCCAAGAAAGGCCTCAAAATCGAGCACTACGCCGACAGCGACGCCCCCATCTTCGAACTCATCGAAGGTGAAGGCGACAAAGCCGTCACGCACCCCCTCTTCGCCATCCCAGAAATCCTCACGAAGGTTCTGGAAATCGGAAAACGCGGCCTCTCGATCCAGCGATTCAAAGGACTGGGCGAGATGAACCCTAAGCAGCTCTATGAAACCACGATGAACCCGGACAAACGGAAGATGCTCAAGGTGGACCTCAACGAAGATAATGCCGTCGAAGCCGACCGCATGTTCACGATCCTGATGGGAGACATCGTGGAGCCACGGCGGCAGTTTATCGAAGACAACGCGCTCAATGCGCGGCTGGATGTGTAAGCCTATGTTAGGTGCTCCATCAATATATGCCGAAACCTAAGAAGCAAACGAAGGCAGTTCTTGCGCAATCAAAGCGCGTTTACATCAGCCAAGCGGATGTTCCGAAGCATTCACTTGAGGATGCGATAGCGCTTGCTCGGGCTCTTCAGGAAAACTTCAATGGCGAGGCGGCACCACATGAACTCGCGAATGCGATGAGTATTTCGCCAACCAGTTCTGCATGGCAATCGCTCACCGGAGCAGCCGTTGGATATGGGCTTACCGAGGGAGGCTACAACGCAACGACTATATCGCTGACACCCCTTGGCTCTCGCATTGTGGTGCCCGAAGAGGAGGGTGACGATTCTTCAAAGGCAATTCGCGAGGCAGCTTTACTGCCTCGTATTATGAAGCAGTTTTTTCAAAAATATGACCGTGGAAGGTTTCCCCCAGAGGCCATCGGAATAAACGTCTTGGTATCGATGGGCGCTCTCCGCGAAAGGGGAAAAGCTCTTTACGAGATGGCACGAGCGACTGGTCTGCTTGCGGGCTTCATCACAAATACAAAGACAGGGCTTTACGTTTCTCTAAACGCGAAGGGGCCGATAGCTACTGTGCAAGCATTGAAGCCAAACGATACAGAGGTGATGCCACCAGACCCGCCCGATGTGCAAGCAGGACCACGCGCGCCGCAGCAGTCGCAAACAGAAAATGGCAATACAAAGGTCTTCATTACGCACGGAAAGAACCGTGCGATTGTCGAGCAGCTAAAGGAGATTCTAAAATTCGGGAAGTTTGATCCAGTCGTCGCAGTAGAGCATGAAACACCTTCCAAGCCTGTTCCCGAAAAAGTTCTTGAGGACATGCGATCGTGCTTTGCATCCGTCATCCACGTTGAATCGGAACAGGAACTTCTTACCCCAGACGGTGAGAAGATCCAGCGAATCAATGAGAACGTTCTAATCGAGATTGGAGCGTCGCTGGCTCTCTATGGACGCAATTTTGTTCTACTTGTTAAAAAGGGAATACACCTTCCGTCTAATCTTCAAGGCTTGTACTGCTGCTTTTATGAGGGCGACAAGCTGGACTACGACGCCACAATGAAGCTACTCAAGGCATTCAATGAGTTCCGGTAACTCGCATAGTTATGCGCTGCAGCGAGCTTAGTTTTGGAAGGGATCAAAGCACAAATCCAGCGATTGCATGCCGTCACTGTATATCATCGCAGGCCCGAACGGTGCAGGGAAGACGACGTTCATCAAGCGCTTCGCGCCGCGTGAGCTCGCGTTGCTCGACTTCATCAATGCCGATGAAATCGCCCGTGGCCTTTCGCCTCTCGCTCCTCACCGCGCATTGCTCGAAGCGGGGCGCCTTGTGCTTTCGCGGTTTCGGCAATTCGTCGAGGCAGGGCGTGATTTCGTCTTGGAGACGACGCTTAGTGGACGGACTTACCGCAAGCATTTTGAGGCAGCTCGCGCGGCGGGGTATCACATCCGGCTCGATTTTCTTTTGCTGCCGGAAATCGAAGACTCGATTCGCCGCGTTGCCGATCGCGTTGAGCAGGGCGGACACGACGTGCCGATCGAAGACCTCCGCCGGCGTTTCAAAGTCACCGTGCAAAACCTTTTCACCATTTATCGCCCCGTGATCGATCGCTGGTCCATCTGTGACAATGGTCAACACGCCCCGGTGTTGCTGGCATACGGTGATGCCGGAACCATTACGGTCGTGAGCAAGGACGCCTTTGAAAAAGTCGTCGCCGATTTTAGCCTCAAGCTATGAAGGACGAATTCCCGCTCGCTCCCGGCATTCCGATGCATCTGCTCACCGAACGCGGACTCAACGAAGCGTTCCTGGATGTCGTTGAAAAGCACCGCCGTGACGGATTGCCAGTCGTCGTCCGGCGTGACGGGCGCGTGACGCAATTGCCGACGGAACAACTTTTTCCCGAAGTGAGCGCAGCCAAAAACCGTGTTGCCGAACTGACCGCCGAGATCGCGAAATATGACAGGTCAACTCTCCGGCTCAATGAAACGCCCGCTGACTGATGCCGAAACTTTACGAATACTTCGGGCTTTTGATCTTGTTCTACTCCAACGAACACGAGCCGATTCATGTCCACGGAGTCGATGCGGATGGGCGCGAATTGAAGGCGGAAATCATTGTCGAGAACGGGAAGGTGAAGAAGATTCGTTTCGTCGCCGTCGGGCATGTGCCGCCGCTGACTGGATCGCGATTGAAGGATTTCAAAATGCTCGTCAAAGTCCGGGCGGAAGACATCGTCCAGAAGTGGATCGACTTCTTTGTTTTCAAAAAGCACGTCAAGATGGTGCGCATCACAAAACGCGTAAAATGAGCACGACCACCGAGCATTACATCCAGATCACCGAGGTGGAGTATGTGGACGGACACCGGCTGCGAATCGCCTTTGACGATGGCGTTGTCCGTGTCGTGGATTTTGGCCCGTTTCTCAGCAAGTCGCTGCATCCCGCGATCCGTCGGTATCTTGACAAAAGGCGCTTCAAAAAGTTCTCTCTCGATCGTCATCATCTCCATTGGAATGACTTCGATCTGGTCTTCCCGCTCGCGGATCTTTATGCGGGCGAAATTTCCTAACTCACCAGTCACCATCCTTTCCCAACCCCTGAATTTCCACCGTGTATAATCAAAACGAAAAAGTCGAAAAAGTGAACGTGGCCGAGGAGATGTCGAAGTCTTTTCTCGACTACTCCATGTCGGTCATTATTTCCCGCGCGCTGCCGGATGCCCGCGATGGGTTGAAGCCTTCGCAGCGGCGCATCCTGTATGCGATGAACGAGCTGGGCGTGCAGCCGAATCGCAAGCATTTGAAGTGC
>JAYVRQ010000511.1:0-4240 GCA_043776145.1 Chthoniobacteraceae bacterium | reverse complement strand
TCGCCCCGGAGAAGGAGGCCGACTATCCATTTGTTTGCACACTACCGGGTCATGCCATCTCGATGAAGGGGGTGATGCGTGTCAGCAAGGTGCCAGCGCCTCCAGTGAAAGTGATCGCAGACAAGGACGATACAGGAGCCAAATTTCATCTGCATGTGATGGACGAGCCACTGGTGGTCCGCGCCTTTGTGGACGGAGGCCCGCCGCGGTCTATCTCGGTTGGCCTCACGGGAGGCATTAGTTATCTTTTCGATGCCGAGGCTTGCTATGTACGCTTCGGATGGTTGGGGATGTTTCTCGATGTCGGCCCGAATGTGGGCGTGAACGCGGGTGACCGCGGCGGCAAGTGGTGCCGGATGCTCGGAGAGAAGTTTGAACTGGGAGACTCCGGTTTCCCCATTAGCCTCGGTTCGCGGGATGTGAAAAACACTGTAAAATTCGGCGGTTACCGCATGCGTGGAAAAGACGTGCCGCAGTTCTATTTTAGCATCGACGGACTCCGCGTGACGCAAACCATCCGGGCGGCACCGGCGGGCTTGGGTCTCCAATCGGAGTTCGAGTTCGAGCGCGACCCTGGGAAAGTATTTTTTTACGCATCGCCCTATGGCTTGGAGCTGTCGTCCTCGGCCGGAAGCTGGCAATCGGGACGGCTCGAAGTGCCTGCGGGCGAGGCCAGGAAGTTCAGCGTCACAATCACCAAGCAAGAAAAGGTCGGACGAAAACCCAAGACCCCGGCAGTAGCCCCATGAAAAATAGAATCACAATTTTCGCCATGTCGCTCCTTTTGACTGGAGCGGCGACCGCTGCACCGCGTACCGCCGCGCCGGTTCGGCTGCCCGCTGGCTACACGCTCGAGACTATCGAGATCCCTGCTAATATCACCCTCGGCGTGGGCGGCATGGCTTTCACGCCGAAGGGAGACCTTCTCATCTGCACTCGCGAGGGCGAAGTATGGAGGTACCGCGAAGGCACTTGGTCGCGTTTTGCCTACGGACTGCACGAAGCGCTCGGACTCTATGTGGATCCGAAGACTAGCGAGGTATGGGTGATGCAGCGACCGGAATTGACCAAACTCATTGACGAGGACGGCGACGGAAAAGCCGATGTCTATCAAACCGTGAATGCGGATTGGGGACTGAGCGATAACTATCACGAATACGCCTTTGGGCCGGTGCGCGATGAAGACGGGAATTTCTACGGCACCCTGAACACCACGTTGAGTTGGGTCGGCTGGGCCAAGAGCGACCGGTGGGACATCGGCCGCGTGCATGATAGTAAAATGGGGCGGGCAGCTCCCTATCGGGGCTGGTGCTTTCAGATCACGCCAGCGGGAAAATTCGTTCCCTATGCATCAGGGTTGCGTTCGCCTGCCGGGATCACGATCAACAAACATGGCGAGATTTTCTATACCGATAATCAGGGCGATTGGAACTGCACGTCGAGTTTGCATCAAGTCATCAAGGGCCGATTTTACGGGCATCCTTCATCGCTGATGGATCATCCGGATTTCGCAGGCAAGAATCTCAATCGCGTCACCGAGGAGGAGTTCGACCATCTCCGGCAGCGCCCGGCGATCTATCTTCCTCACGGAGAACTCGCGAGTTCTCCAGGCGAGCCTATCTTCAATGAAACGGGCGGCAAGTTCGGGCCATTTGAAGGCCAGGTCTTCATCGGTGATCAAACGAAATCGAATATCATGCGCGCATCACTCGAACGGGTGGGCGGAGAATATCAAGGCGTGGTCTTCGACTTTGCCGACCCGCTGCAATGCGGGGTGATTCGGAGTCGCTTTGCAAACGATGGAAGCCTGTGGATTGGCCAGACCGGGCGTGGCTGGCGTTCCGTGGGCGAGAAGACATTTGGGCTGCAGCGCATCCGCTGGGATGGCAGGACGATCCCGATGGAGATGCAGACGGTCAGCCTGACTAAGACGGGCTTTCGCATCCAATTCACGAAGGCAATCAACCGTAGCGTCGCTGGGAATCCTGCTAACTATGCAATCAAGCACTGGGGATATATCTATCAGGCGGAATATGGTTCGCCAAAAGTGGGATTGACCGAGTTGACCCCGACATCAGTGAAAGTTTCAGCCGATAACATGTCGCTCGAACTGGAGCTGCCTCTGGTAAAAGAACGTGTCTATCAACTGACGCTCATCAACTTCGCTGATGAAGGCGGGACGCCAATGACGAATCCCAGCGGCTACTATACGCTGAACCGGCTGCGCGAATAACAGAGCCCGCCGCATACTGAGTCACCTGCCCCTGCTCTGGCTATCCACAGGACGGTGCTGTTCGACAAAATCCGCCACGCGTGCTGATTCACTGAGATGGGCAAACCACGCATCCTCTCCTGCGGCGAAGTGCTGTGGGACTTGTTTCCGGAAGGCGCGCGCTTCGGTGGTGCGCCCGCGAACTTCGCTTGCCACGCAGCCATTCTAGGCGGTGATGTTTCCATTCTCAGCGCGGTGGGTAATGATGCGCGAGGCGATGACGCGATCGCGATTCTCCGAAGCTTTGGAATTGATACATCCCTGGTGCAGCGGATCGCGGATGCACGCACGGGCACCGTCGGCGTGAGCGTGGACGCGGGGGGGAAGCCCAGCTTTGAGATTCATCCTGGCTCTGCATGGGATCGCATCGCTGGGACCGATGCGCTGGTTGCGAAGATCGCGGAGGTTGACGCGATCTATTTTGGCACGCTCGGGCAAAGGGGCGAAACATCGCGAGCGACGATCCGGCGGGCGCTGGGGCTCGCCGAGAAACGCGGGATCCTCCGCGTGCTTGATGTGAACTTGCGCCGACCGTTCTACGATGCGGCGCTCATCCGCGAAGCCATTAGGCAAGCGAGCGTGCTGAAGCTGAGCGATGATGAATTGGGTGAAGTCGCCGCCGCTTGCGGAGTCGTGCTCAACGCGAAGCCCGAAGTCACGCTGCGCTCTTTGCTCACGCATTTCGGACTCGACCTTGTGGTGATGACGCGCGGCGCGGAGGGCGCTCTCCTTGTGTCTTCCGATGATGCTGTCGTTCAACCGGGAATCCCGACCAAAGTCCTCGATACCGTCGGTGCAGGCGACTCGTTCACGGCGGCATTAGTCCTCGGACTTCTTCGCGGCGAGCCGCGTGGAGCCATTCTGCGAAAAGCCTGCGAGATCGCATCAGCCGTCTGTGCGCAATCCGGCGCGGTTCCATCGCCGTGAAAATACAAACAACCGCACAAGACGCGACGCAGAGCACCGACCGGCTTTCGTTTTGCAGAGATGCTAGGATTCAAACCACAAGTCCGCCGTCGGAACGGATCTGCGGCTGGCTTTCGCGCGGGGGCAGCCTATCGTCGCGCTCTTCATGAAAATGTCCGCCTCTCTTCCGCTCGTGGATGTCGAGAAGTATGTGCCAGCGGCGATCACGGTAGTAAGGCGTTCATCGGGATGGCCCGGGCTTTTCCTTCAGGAGCGGCGCGGGCGCTCGGGGAAGGTGGACTATGTAGCGGGTATCCGGCAGCATGTGTTCTATTATTTTCTCAAGCCGCTGCGGAGCGATGTGGTGGTGGATGGGGAAGTGAAAAAAGTTGTCTATCACGCGGGCGAAGGGCGCGTGACACCTGCGGGTCGTCCAGTGTCGTTCCGATGGACGGGCGAGGTGCAGATATTGATGCTTGGTTTCGAGCCGTGGTTCTTTGAGCGCATCGCGGCGGAACTCGGCGGCAGCTCCGCGCTCCACGGCGCGGCGAATATCCGCAAGCTGTCTTCCGAACATCCCGCGTGCGTGCTCATGCGCGCGATCGCGGGCGAACTCGAAGCGTCGCCGGGATCTTCCTTGGTCGCCGAGGGAATCGCGCGTGCCATCGCCGTGCATCTCCTGCGCGAATACCAACAGCTTCCCGCCCGCAAGCCCGCCGCTATCGCGCCACCTGTCGCTGTGTTGCGCGCGGTGGAGTTGATGCGTCGTCGCATGGCCGAACCGCTCTCGCTGGAGGAGATCGCGCACGCGGCAGGACTGAGCCCGTTCCATTTTGCGCGGCAGTTTAAGACCGCGACCGGCCACCCGCCGCACGACTACCTCATCCGCCTGCGCGTGGATCGTGCGCAGGAAATCATGCATCGTGAGCGCGGCTGGACGATGGCTGCAGTCGCGCAGGATGCGGGCTTCTCCGATCAAAGCCACATGGCGCGGCATTTCAAACGTGTGCTAGGCGTGACGCCGCGGCAGTTCGCCGACGCGAAGACAGGGTGAGCCTTCGA
>JAYVRQ010000510.1:0-4244 GCA_043776145.1 Chthoniobacteraceae bacterium | reverse complement strand
TGAGCTGGCCGCAATTTGCCCGCGAAGAATCCCAGCGCGCCGAACTCAAGAGCGACGCCATCAACAAGGCCGAAGTGCTGAAGGAGCTTCCCAAAAAGCAATGGGTCGAACGCACCGCCGCCCACCGCAAAACCCTCGACGCCCTCTACCAGCAATACCGCGAGGCGCTGCGGCAGGGCGCGAAGTAAAGCCATCTTTCAAAAGCAACCATATCATTCTGAGGCGGCGCGGAAGGACAGAGTGGTCCCCAACTTCAGTCGGTCATGCCGTGGCTGCGGTGTTGCCGACTGAAGTCGGGGACTACTTTGCCGCCGCTTAAAAAACCGACGATTTCGCGCCACTGGCTTCATCGCGCTGAACGCGCTGCGCTTGAAAGTCGCCGCGCGCGTGCAGGGGAAGGCGTGGGCCATCGCGCATTGGCACCTCGTTCCCAGGTTCCACTTGGGAATGCCTTGTTGGCGAAGTTTCACTTCGGTGGCGCGGAGCCGGACGAAGCACAGCTTCGGGGAACTTTGCATTCCCAAGTGGAACTTGGGAGCGAGGTCAACGAGGTCAAAAAGGCGTGAGCCCCCGCGCGGCTTTGTGCGAGCTTCTCCAATTATGAAAGCACGTCCCATCCTCATCCGCTGTCCCGCCACGCAGCGCCTCATCCCGACCGGCGTGGTCACGGATCAGCGCACTTATGAAGCGGGCACGTTCCTCAACAATTCGACGCAGTGCCCGCATTGCGGAGAGCTTCATACGTGGAGCAAGGAGAACACGCTGCTCGGGGGCGATCCCGATATTCAGCAGCGGAACTGACACCATCACTTCTCCACCGCCGCCGCGCACGCATCCGCGATGGAGGCGAGTTCGTTCAGAAAAAGCGCGCGCCGGTTTTGCGGCAGCACCGCGAGCACCTGCTCCTGCAACTGCATCGCCACAGTGCGCGCCTGCTCGAAGGTGCTCCGCCCGGCGGGGAGCAGCTTCACACGATGCGCGCGGCGGTCGAGTTCGTGCGGCTTCCGCGCGATGAGGCCGCTTTTTTCCATCCGCGAAAGCGTGGACGTGATCGTGTTCGGATCGCTCGCCATGAGGTCGGTGAGCCGCCGCTGCGTGATCCCCGCGGGATCGTCCTCGCTCAGCCAGCGCAGGATGCTGAACTGATCGGGCGTGAGACCGAGATGCGCGATGCGCTGGCGGAACGCCTGATTCAGCCCGTACCACGCGCGGCGTAGCAGGACGGGCAGGCGTTTCGGAGGGGTTTCGGACATCGTGCGCGGAGATTCAACAGCGCGCCCCTTCGCGCCAATCACGAACTTCGCGCGTCACGGTTTCGGGAGCGGCTCGGTCGGCGGCAGTTCGCCGCGCAGCATCTTCGCGCCCGCGCCGGTGAGCTTCAGGTAGAAGTCGGACGGCAGACCTTCATAGGTGAGGAACTTCGCCGCGTCGGATGCGGGCACCTCGTTCGTGCATTTGAAAATCGCCGTGCCTTCGTCCACTTCGTCGAACATCGCGACGTAGATCATCGTCGCGCCCGCGCGTTTCGCGGCGGTAAATTGCGACCACAGGAATTCGCCCTTGAGCCGGGGAATCTGATCGAACGCGCCGCCCTTCATGTTGAACCAACTGAAACCGGGAAACACGACCGGGAGATAATCGAGCTTCTGCTGCGCGCACCACTCGAGATCGGGCTTCCACATTTTCTCGGCATGATGCGCAGCCTCGGCGGGATTGCGGTAACGGCCCACCGTCCACGGGCTGATGACGTCGGCGAGTTTCAAGACATCGTGCAGTGCTGCGTCGCGCACGGAATCTCGATCCAGTTCGCGCCATCCCGTCGGCACGCCGAGCATCACGGTGCAGCCGTCCGCTTTCAAAAACTCCACCAGTTCGCGGCACTCATCGAGCGTGTATTTACGACCGTCGTTGAAGCCGATGCCCCACACCGCGACGAGCGGTTTGCCGCGATGGCGCAGGTACGCCGGATCGTCGCCAATGCGCATTTGCGTGCGGAGCGCGCGCCAGTCGTCCATGACTTCGCGGATGCGATTCGCGCCGAGCCCGCTGAGATCGTACATCACCGCATACGCGCGACCGAAACGGTTCGCGCCCTCGCGGCAATGCGCGAGCACCGCGTTGTTCTGTCGGAGCGCCGTCGCGCCGCGCAGGTCGGTGATAAATCGCTGCACAAACGCGCCGTCGATCCCGTAATCGCGCATCCACTGGAAATGGCGCAGCACCGTCGCCTGCTTGAACGAACTGAACACTTCCGCGGCGCGTCCGTCGGCGAACTGGAACTCCGTGCGGAACCGCTCGTCCGCGCCGGATTCGGAAACGTCCGGCCATAAATCAATCTTCGCATTCGCCGGCCCGAGCGCGCCTTTCCCTTTCGTCCAATGCACAAAGCCGCGCTCCGCGCCATCGCCCTCGCACGCGAACCAGCCTTGATAACCGCACATCACTTTCCCCGTGAGCGTGCCCGTGTCCACGCCCTGCGCGGAAGGGCCGGTGTAAGGCGCGAGCGTGTCCGCCAGCACCGCCTCGCGCGTGGGCGGAGCGGCGTGAAGATGCGCGACGAGCGCGAGCGCGAGGCAAAACAGCGTGGGTGATTTCATGGGAATTGGGAGATGGAGACGCCCGGTTGCAATCGACGCGCGTAAGACGAACATACGCGCCCTTTCCCGATGAAACGACCCAGCATTTCCATCGCTCCCGATCCCGGTGTCATCGAGATTCGCGGGGCGCGGCAGAACAATCTCAAAGGCATCGACCTCGACGTTCCGCTGGGAAAACTGAACGTCATCACGGGGCCGAGCGGCAGTGGAAAGTCGAGCCTCGCGTTCGACACGATCTACGCGGAAGGCCAGCGCCGCTACGTCGAGACGTTCTCGCCGTACACGCGGCAATTCCTCGACCGCATGGACAAGCCGAAGGTCGATGAAATCCGCGGCATCCCGCCGGCCATCGCCATCGAGCAATCGAACCCCGTGAAGAGCACGCGCTCGACCGTCGGCACGATCACCGAAATCAACGATTACCTGAAAGTGCTGCTCCCGCGCGTGGTCGCCGCGCAGTGCCCGTCGTGCTCGCGCGCGATCCGGCCCGAGTCGGCGAAATCCATCGTCGAAGAAATGTTCGCGCAACATGCGGACGAAACCGTGCTCGTGACTTTCGGCGTCCCCGCGCCCGCCGGCACGAAGCCCGCGGAGTTTTTCGATTTCATCAAACAGCAGGGCTACCTCCGCGTGTGGCTCGACGAAGCCGTCGTCCGCATCGACGAGCCCGCGAAAATCAAACGCCTCCCCGCCGTCGTCCCCGTGATTCAAGATCGCGTGACATTGAGCGGAGAGAATCGCGCGCGTTTCACTGAAGCCGTCGAAACCGCGCTGCGGTTCGGCAAGGGAAAGATCGCATTCATTCCCACAAGCGACACCACTCCACTTCCCTTCTCCACCGGCTGGCATTGCGCCCACTGCGACATCGACATCGCACCGCCCACGCCCGGCCTCTTCAGCTTCAACAACCCGCTCGGCGCGTGTCCCGCGTGCCGCGGCTTCGGGCGCACCATTGCGATCGATCTGGAGCGCGCGATTCCCGACCGCTCGCTGAGCATCGCGCGCGGACTCGTGAAGCCTTTCCAGACCGAAAACGGGAAGCAGTGCCAGACCGATCTCCTGCGCTGCGCGGCGGTGCGCGAGGTCGATGTGAAATGTCCGTTCGATGAGCTGCCGAAGGCGGATCGCGACTGGGTAATTTATGGCGAGCGCAAAGGCATGAAGGGCGAGGAGCTTTGGGAAGAAGGGCTTTGGTATGGCGTGAAGGGCTTCTTCGACTGGCTCGAATCGAAGGCTTACAAAATGCACGTCCGCGTGCTGCTCAGCCGCTACCGCAATTACACCGAATGCCCCGACTGCCGCGGCGGCCGCTTTCAAAAGGCCACGCTGAATTTCCGCTTTGCGGGGAAGACGCTGCCCGAGCTGATGCAGATGCCGGTGGGCGATTTGCTGGCGCAGTTCCATTTGTCCCATCCGTCTCATGGGACCGATGGGACGAATGGGACCGATGCGATGCTCCACGATGCCGTCACCTCGCGGCTGCGTTTCCTCGTCGAAGTCGGCCTCGAATACCTCTCGCTCGACCGCCCGACGCGCACGCTCAGCGGTGGCGAAATCGAGCGCGTGAATCTCACGACCTGCCTCGGCGCGGCTCTCGTGAACACACTCTTCGTCCTCGACGAACCCAGCATCGGCCTGCATCCGCGC
>JAYVRQ010000509.1:0-4252 GCA_043776145.1 Chthoniobacteraceae bacterium | reverse complement strand
GCCTCGCCCCGCGCGATCCCGCGCACGCCGAAGTGCGGCTGCGTGGCCTGCTCCCATCGCCGCAGGAGTTCCTGCAAATGCGCGGGGTCCAGCTTTTCACCCTGCGCGATTTTGGAAATATCGCGCGTGGTGAGCGATGGGAGCAGGTAGTCGCCGGTTGCACCGTTGATGCCGTTGAAGGTGAGAGGCTCGGGGTTCATGTGTGTTTTTTAGGAAAGTGCTCAGTGCTCAGTCAGGGCGATAGCGCCTGTCGGGATGACTGAGTACTTTCCTACTTCCTGCTTCCCACCTCCAATTCCTCCCCCGGCGTCGGCAGGCTTTTCCATGTCTTCCGGTATTCGGGGTCGCGGATGTAGGCGGACCATTCGGTTCGGGTCAGGTTTCGGTTCGCGCGCTGGCGGCAGATTTTTTGGAGTTCGTTCGGGTCGAGTTCCCACAGACGCGATTCGTGATCCCAGCTTCCCGAGAAGAGGCGCTTGCTGTCGGGGCTGAAGGCGAGCGCGCGCACGGTGTCAGTGTGGCCGTTGAGCCGACCCACGCGCTGCCGCGTGCCCACGTCCCAGAGGATCACCGTGGTGTCGTCGCTGCCGGAGGCGAGCAGCGAGCCGTCGGGGCTGAACGCGACAGTGACGACGGGCGCCTGATGGCCAGTGAAAGGCGGGGCCACTTGCGCGCCGCCCGCGGCATCCCACAGGATGAGCGTAGTGTCGCCGCTTGCGGTCGCGATGGTGCGGCCATCCGGGCTGAAGGCGATGCTGCGAATCGAGCCCGTGTGCTCCTCGCGGCATTGCGTGACGAGTTTCGCGGAGCCGCCCGCGAGCGACCAGACGGTGAGCGTTTCGCCATCGCCGCCGAGGGCGAGGCGGGTGCCGTCCGGGCTGAATTCCATCGCGTAAAGAATGCCGTCGCCCGCGCTCTCGATCCGCGCGGCGGGGGTCGCCGCGCCGGCTCCGAGCTTCCAGATTTGCACCTGCGCGTTCAGTCCTTTTTTGGAAAGCGCGGCGGCGACGAGGCTGCCGTTTTTGTTGAAAGAAACCGCCGAGATTTTTTTGCGTTCGTTGTTCGCGACGGCGTCGATTTCCAGCGCCGCCCCGCCGTCGCCCGTGTCGCGAATCAGCAGTTTTCCGTCCGGCGTCGTCGCGATGATTCGGCGGTTGTCGGCGCTGAAGGCCACGATCGGCACGAACTTCGCGCCGTCGCGCGGCGGCACGATCTGCCGGGCCGATTCCACGTCCCCGTCTTTCGCATCGCGCTTGATGAGGATCACGCTGCCGTTGTCGTAGCCGTCGGCTTCGCACGAGCCGTCCGCGCTGAAGGCGATGCTGAAGGTCGCGTCGCCCGCCTCCGCGCGCATCGGCGCGGCGACGTGGATCGCGGTGTCCCACAGGATCGCGCGCCGGTCGCTCCCGCCGGAGGCGACGGTGTGCTCGTCGCCGCTGAAGGCAACCGCGAGCACGCGCCCGATGTGGCCGGTGAAAGGCGGGCCGCGCTGCTTCATCGCAGGCGCGTCCCAAAGCCGCAGCGTGCCGTCGAAGCCGGATGAAATCAGTTGCGAGCCATCGGGCGAAAACGCGATGTCGCTCACCACGTCGGTGTGCGCGCCGGCGGCAAAAAGCGGGACGGGTTCGCCGGGCGCGGACAGATCGTACACGTCCACCGAGCCCGTGCGGCGACCTGCGGCGAGATGTTTTCCAGCGGGGCTGAAAGCGAGGCACGTCACGCGCGCGGCTTCGCGCGTGGCAATGGCGAAGGTGCGCTTCACCGGCGTCCACGCGTCGCCCTTCCGGCTCCAGAGCAGCAGCGTTCCATCGGCGCAACCGGCGGCGAGCAGCGTGCCGTCGGGATGGAAGGCGACGGCGCGCACGGTGCGCGCGCTGCCATCCGATTCCACGCCGGGGGAGAGCGTCGCGGCGGTTCCCTCGGCGACATTCCAGACGACGATTTTTCCATCGCTCCCGCCCGAGGCGAGCAGCCGCGAATCCTTGCTGAAAGCCACATCCCAGACATCCGCCTTATGCGCGAAGGCGGGCGGGAGCGGCACCGTCCCCGGCGCATCGACGCGCAATTCGCGCAGCGCAACGGTGCCGTCCTTGCCGCACGCGGCGAGATATTTCCCATCGCCGCTGAAGGCGAGGCCGCGCACCGCGTCATGCAACAGGCCGGGGATCAATTCGATGGGACGGCGCTCGGCGACATTCCACAGCACGATCATGCCGTCGTAGCCGCCGGTCGCGAGCTGCGTGCCGTCGGGATGGAAGGCGACCGCGCCCACGGAATTCGCGGAGCCCTGGAGAAAGGAGAGCAGGCGCGGATTGAAAAACGCGGTGGTGAGCAGGCTGCCGCGAATGCCGGGGAGGTCGCTAAGTTTTTGCGCTTCCGTGGCGAGCAGCAGCGCGGCATCGAGGCGCTCGCCCTGGATTTGCAATGCCTGCGCGGCCAGGCTGCGCGCGTCCGCCGCGTTGCGTTCGATCACGGCTTTCCGCCGCTCCTCGTCTGCGATTTTCCGTTCGCGCTTCGCCGTGATCGTTTGCCAGATCGCGAAGCCGGCCAGCACAGAAATGACAGTCACCACCGCGACGAGCGCGCTCACGATGCGGCGCAGATTTTTGCCCTGCCGCGCATCCTGGTTCCGCTGGCAGACTTCGAGGAATTCCTTCTCCGTCTCCGTCATCTCGCCCCCGTGAACCGCCGTCCACGCCAGCGCCTCGCCGAGCGCCTCCGCGCGCAGGCAGAGCGCATCGCTGCGTCCCCTGCTCTGCCACACCGCCGCCTGATGCTGGAGCACGCTGAGATTGCGCTCCGCCCACGCCGCGTTATTCGCGCGCACCGGCTTCACCAAACGATCGTGCGCCAGCTCAACCCACACCATGCCGCGCCGTTCCTCTCCGCGAATCAGATGCACATCCACGAGCATCTGGACGGATTGTTCATTCAAATCATCGCCATGCACGGACCCGCGCATCACCTGACTGCGAATGCCGTGTTCCGTAATCAAACGCCGGTCGAACCACTCGCGAATCACGCGCTCCTTCATCCCCGACGCCTGCGCGATCTGCGCCACGCGCTCCGCGTAATAATCCGCGAGCGCCGAGTCCACATCACCCGTTTCCGCGACGTACTCCGGCGTGACCTCCGTGACGTGCGCGGGGAGTTTTTCCCACAGCCGGTAGCACACGACTTGAAGCTGCACCGGCTCGACATACAGCCCGACCTTTTGCATCGGGACACCCATCGGACCCTGCACCGCAACGAGGCTCAAATCCTCGACGAGCTTCGTCGTGGCCTCTTCCGTGAACTCGACACCCTGCGCGCGCGCGGGCCGCTGCACCGCGAGCCGCGCGCCATCCGCGTTCAGCAAATCGAGCCGGAAGGTCGCCTTCAATCGCGTGGGAATCGGCCTCAGATAAGGATCGAGCGCCGCCACATGATCCTCGCGCATCGAAAAAAGCGCCCAGCGTTTCAAGTCGCGCAGCGCCTCGCCGACCTGATTGAAGAAATCCATCTTCGCCTCGCGATTGAGCGGATCGATCGTCAGAATTTCCTCGAACTGATCGAAAATCAGGAACGTCCCCTCGTCGTCCGCCGCCGCCGCTTCCCGCCGCTCGAGATATTCTCCGAGCTTCATCGCCGCCAGTTCCTCCGGCGGGATCGCCTGCTCGTGAGGCACGTCCTGTTCCAGCGAAAGCAGCGCGCTCATTACGTAGGGATTGCACGGATAGCAGCCATCCGAGGCCCCGCGGCCCACGCGAATGACCGGCAGCACATGGAAATCCTCCTTTTCCAATTCAGGCCGCAGCGCCGCCTGAATCAGCGAAGTTTTCCCCGCGCCCGACGGCGAATACAGCAGCACGATGCGCTCGGCGATGAGCAGATCGCACAACTGTCGCGCCTCTCGATCGCGCCCGTAAATGCTCTCGCCATAACGCAGCGAGCGCGGCCCGACGTAGGGATTCGCCCGCGGCGCGGCAGCGGTGTCCGGTGCCGATGCAGATTGCCCGGTTGGTGAAACAGGTGCCACGGCGTTCTTCGTAGAGTCCGCGTGCGCGGGAAGCAATCCATAGTTGATGCAGCCTGCATCACACCCCATCCGATCCACCGGAATAAGCACGGCTCGACAAGCCGCGCGCTTTTCGCCGATGCTCCGCGACCATGATGCGCTCCCAAAGCCAACGCCCCGCGAACGGGCGGACTCTCGCCGTCGCGATTGCGGCGGTCGTTTTCCCCGCGCTGCTTTTTTCCTCCTGCAAAAAAA
>JAYVRQ010000508.1:0-4264 GCA_043776145.1 Chthoniobacteraceae bacterium | reverse complement strand
CGAGTGGAGCGCACCCGCGCGGAGCGATGTCACGGTGGCGCTGTCGAGCACCTACGCGGGTGCGACAGGCGACTGGGTGCCGGTTCCATTCTCCGGTTACAAATCCGAAGACATCACAGCCCCATTCTCCAAGCGAATCTACCAATACCGAGTGACCTTCACGGGGACTAATCTGCTCACCGCCTCCACGGACATCGCCTACGAGCTGCCCGTCATCCGCGGCATCATGCTGCGAAAGAAGGCCACCGCGTTCACGTTTCGAGGACCAACGTTGTTTGCAGATGAGGCGACGACTGTCCCGCGCAAGTTCCGCACTTTCATCTACGACTGGTCATTGGACTCATCCACCGACTATGAAGACAGCAGCGGCGAAACCACCCACTACTCCGGGGAAATTCTGCAAAGCCATGTTCTGGAAAATAACAAGCATTCAGCCCATAACTGGAGTTCGGGAACTACGACATATTCGAGAATACCATCTCTGGTGGATCTGACCTATGAAGAGCAATTGGACTTGGATCTGACGGCCCCCCTGCCTGCGTCTCCTTCAGGCAGCGTCGTCGCAACGCCATACTGGCGCTCCGTGGACTTTACGGGTGGTTTTGGAAATACCGCGACGACTAAGCACAATTACGACCTGACCCTTACCTTGGCACCTTATCAAGTATTGGATACCGGGCGCAATCCGGTTCTGCCAGTCCCTTACTCCTCTTTAGCGGGGAGCTACTCTCTTTACGACCAGGACAATTTGGGATACAGCGTTGGGACTTTGTTCGATACCTACGACGACCGAGGCGCGATTGGTCTTTCAGCAGACCCGAGTAACCTGGAGCCTGTGGTAAGCGGGATTTTCAAACGAAGGCTAGGAGACGCTCCCGAGGAAGTATATCCTTACACCAATGATCCTGGGTGGATGGTGTCTCCGGGCACCGATGGCTTTGCGGTGATGCCGGGAAATTTTTCCTTTGTCACTGGCGCCGGATTCGGAGGCGGCGCGCCATTT
Organism: Chthoniobacteraceae bacterium; assembly: GCA_043776145.1. Taxonomy (GTDB): domain Bacteria; phylum Verrucomicrobiota; class Verrucomicrobiia; order Chthoniobacterales; family Chthoniobacteraceae; genus JANLQB01. Next base: position 3,261 of record JAYVRQ010000508.1, on the reverse strand, counting down.
TCATATCCATTATTTCAGGACGAATCGGAAATCCATAAGACGATTGGTGCCACCACCTGGACCCGCTCTTGGACAACCGACGGGACCGTTCCATTCGGCGAGAGCAGCGGTTCAGACTCATGGAGCGAGACGGTCGCGCTTTCCGATGAGGTATCCACAAGCCAGATGGTCGCTGCCGCCGCGGGATCGGTGGCCAGCTTTGATGATGTGGGCATCAGTTGGTACCGGCCCTATGCCAATCTTGCAAAGTATCGCTTCACCAATGATGCCTTGAACGGGAGCGAGACATGGAGTTGGAATGCATTTCTCGACTGGGACTATACGGCGGACTACACGCCGGCAGCGACCGGGGCTTCCTTGGTCGGTGAAGGCTACCCTGTGGATGGCTATGTGACCGTCGCGCCAAACATCAGTGGACTGGTCGGCCAATATACCCTAAACGCCGGAGAGACGTCTGGCGCACTCCTCTCCAGCGAATACAAGTTCCGCTTCTACCCGCCGGCGGAATCCACCACCATCGCGTGGCTGGAGACCTTCGCGCCCGATGAATCCGAAGCTGACCAGGCCCCGCAATACAAGCTGCACACCTACGCCGTCCCCGCCGGCCAATCGGTGATGCCGGACTCCGCCCTCCTCACCGTGGATCGTACTCAGGGCTGGAGTAATCTTGTGACGGCAGTGGCAGCAGCGCCCGGAGCGGCTGCTCCGCAGCCATCGCCGACGCCGGTGCCACGAGGCATGGTGTCTTTGAGTGCTGATACACGCCTGAAGCTACGCGTGGACAGGAACTACAACCAAAACATTGACCCTGGCGAGGACTACAGACTGTCGCGCTTCCCAAAGGGCCTCATCGTGGACGTGAACAACATTCCCGTTTCAGGCGGCAGCACCGTCTTCAAAAACAGCGACAATACGCTCACTTTCGGGGAGAAGGACTCGAACGGCGCTTTCCACCGTACGCAGCGCGTCGAGCGCATGAAGGTGAACCTCCCGCCGAACGGAAAAATGGCGGACGTCAAACTTCACATCCGCAACCCGGACAGCCCGGTGCCCGGAGTCGCCTTCCCAAATGATTTTGCAGAAGGCAATGGCCCTCCAGGCCGGATTCGTATCTTCACGGACGCCCTCACGCCCGTCGAAGCCCTCGCCCCCGGAGCCAGCACCTATTCCCTCACCGAAAACGAGCGGATGCTCGCCGCGCAGCCAGCAGGGAGGGACTTCTGGATCGAGGGGACGGAGCCCGGCGAAGTCATCATAGACCTCGAATACACCCCACCCGGTGGCGGGCCGATGCTGCCGGTGGAAAGGGTACGCATCGAGGTAAATGTGAGCAGCCCACCGAAAGACCCGGCGAAAAGCATGGAGTCGCTCGAAACGCAATCCCGCAACCGGGTATTCGCAGTAAAAACTTATCCTCGGGTGACTGGCATTGCCGCTCAATTTAGCGCCAGCACGGAGCCTTTACTTACTTGGCACACAAAACCAAGGGATGTATTGCTGGCGTCCATGTGGATTGGAATTGATACCGGGACTTTTTCATCAACATTTCCGCCTGACCCTCAGAAACCGAATCAGAAGGTCACGGCGAATTCCTTGGCTTGGGCTCAGGGCGGGCTCCATGCACGCTGGTCCACGAATGAACAAACGCAGCAGGGAGCAAAACCCTATGCTGAAGTAGCCGTGGATTGGGCAAGATACAGCGCAAATAAGAAACAAAACAGAGATTTTTATAGAATTCTTGGAGCGTTGCAATATAAGCCATCCGCCTCGGATCGGAAATGGTGGAACATGCCGTTTTGTGTGATGTATTGCAAAGGGGAAACCGATGGGCATGATCAGATAAGAGTCAGAAGCAACGGCTACGGTACCAAAACGCAACCTGATGTGCCCGAAGACCTGGTGGTTGTTGAGAATCCCGCCATCGGCCTCCGTCTAAATGCCCATCCGTTCATTAACGCAAAGACAGAATTCGAAACAACCTCAAGCGTCACTCGGGTTCCTGGCGTGCCAGATCGGCCGGCAAGATTTGGAGCGATAGAGATTTCCACGGAAGCGACAGCAGCCACCTACAATCCGGCCACCACTAAGTATGACCCTGTGAACTTCAACCTGATTCACTTGGACAACAGCAACTTAAAAGTCGTCGCTGTCGCAAACAACGGCCTTGAAGTCGAAAGGCCTTTGGAATTCAGTCACTATCGAATCCAATTGGAGATCAATACCGATTACGATGTTCTCATATGGGATAAATACAAGTGGATCGCGCCAGACAATGGTCCTCCCGGCCATATCCCAAAAGCCCCTGGACAAGCATCCAATCAGGGTCACCTGTGGTGAAGACCTCCACGCATATGCAACGCAAACGCCTGACACTCATCTTCGGGTTACTGTTGCTTATCAGTTTTTTTGCCTGGTTGCTGAACGCGCAGAAATCACCTGCCCCATTGCACGACGGTTCCGCTCCCACCGGAGGTGATGGGGAATGGCACGAGTCGTTAAAGAACAGCAAAGGGAAGGCGGCAAACACGAGCGGAAATTTTCCGGTCAATGACTCCATGGAGCTACCTTTTTTGGGTGTCGTGCGATGCCATGCCCGTCAGGAGCAGGTTAAGTTCACCGCCAATGGCAAACAGAGGGAATGGCCCTTCAAAGTGTATTATCTTCCAAACGGGATGTTCGTCCGTGCTGAGTTTATGAAGCCAAGTGCCGAAGATTACGAATTCCCTCCGAAACGTAAGGCGGAGTCTTACCGATCTGCCGCTGAAAGCCTAGTGGGATTTCCAGACAAGCCTGCCGCTGCCAGCCTGAGCAAAGTCCTACAGGTTCTTTATGAGCATGAGGCCTTCGACAGCGCGACGAAAATCAATATCACCTGGGTGCTCCGTCAGAATAGCAACAATGAAATCTATCCCTGGTTTATCGCAAACATCTATGGCGTGTCGCCTGGCCTCATGCGTGGTCCCATTGATGATCCAGTCGATCTAAGATACCGCATTCTACTCAACGCAGATGGTGAGCCGGTATTCACGGACAATCTGCTGTAAGGACGCGAGACAAAGGGACGAGGGAACAAGGGACAGACTGATTAGGGAACAAGGGACGGGAGACAAGGGACAGACTGATTATTGAGGGAGACAAAGGAGACAAGGGACAGACTGATGGAGACAAGGGACAGACTGATTATTGTGCATCTTCCAACACTCCTGTTTCAAATATGCTTGAAAGGGAACCCCGATCCCCCAGCATCAAATGAAGCTCAAC
>JAYVRQ010000507.1:0-4268 GCA_043776145.1 Chthoniobacteraceae bacterium | reverse complement strand
TGCGCCCGAGCGCGTAGCTGAGCAGGTGCTCGATGAAGCCGCGCACAAACTCCTCCGGCTTTTCCATGAGCGCAGCCTTGAAGCCGGCGGGGCCGTCGAAGGCGCGGCCATTCCACTCGGCGCGCGCATCCACGGGCTGCTGGCCGTCGCGCGTGCGGCGCGCACCGATGGGATCGAATGCCTCGAGCGCGAAGCCCGGCGGATCGAGCCGGATGTGGCAGGAAAAACACGCGGGCTGATCGCGATGCTGCTCAAATTTTTGCCGCACGCTCTGCGCGGTCGTCGAAGTTTTCTCCGCGTCCTTGAGCACGAAGGCGATCTTCGGTTCCTGCGGCGGTCGGTTGAAAATCGTCTCGAGCAGCCATGCGCCGCGCTTCACCGGACTCGTGCGAAACGGAAGCGATGTCACGGTGAGCGGCCCGGCCATCGTGATGAAACCGCCGCGCGTGCGGTCGGGCAGCGGGACGCGCACCCACGCGCTGTTTGCGCGGAGGTTTTTGAGTTCGTCGGCACTCGCGGGCGGGAGTTTCGCGAGCGGCGCGGCGCAGACGGTTTCGAGGCCGTAGAGTTTTGCCATCTGGCGGTTGAGCCACGTGTAGTCCGCGTTCACAAAATCCAGCACGCTGCGATCCTCGGTGAGCACTGTTTCGAAAAGCAGAAGCGCCTCGACGAGCATCGGGCCGTGCAGCGTGCGCTTGCCCTGCTGGCCATAGTAAAAGCCGCGGAACAACTGCGGGTCGGGTTTCGCCGTGTAGAGCTGATCGAGCCGCAGCCATTGCACGGCAAAGGATTCCGCCAGTTCGCGCACGCGCGGGTCGCCGAGCATGCGGCGCATTTCGGTCGCGCGTCCGGCGGGATCGCGGAGGCGTCCGGCGACGGTGGCGGCGCGCAGGGTTTCGTCGGGCGGGGCGGACCAGAGGAAGTAGGCGAGGCGGTTCGCAAATTCGTGGTCATCCAGCGCGCGGACGGCGGCGCGGCCCGTCACCGGCTCGGCGAGATAGAGGAAATCCGGCGACGCGAGCGCGGCGGCGATGGCTTCCTTCATCGCGATGGGAAAGGGCGCACCGGCTTTGATCGCGTCGTCGAAAAGACCGGTGTACCGCGCGACGGTGCGTTCATCCACAGGCCGCCGGAACGCATGCGCGAGGAAACCGCCGAGCCGCTCGCGCGCGACGTCGCGCTTTTCCCGCGCGGACATTTTCAAGGCTGCCGCCTGCTGAGGCGCGGCGTTCGGCGTGGCGGTGATGAAACCGAGATCGTCGAGCAGCACGTAGTTGCCGCTGAATTTCGATCCATCCACATGCAGCTCCGTGATGCGCTCGCCTGCTGGCGCGCGGAACGCGAAGAACGTGTTTCCTTTTCCTGCGCCCTCCGGCAGCTCGGCGGACAGCGTGTGCTCGCCGCCGCCGCTGAACTTCACGGTCATCGCCACCGGGCCGCGCTCCTTCTCGCGGCTGAGTGCGCACAGCGCGAGATCCTGCACGCCCTCGCCGAGCAGCCCGCCCTCGACAGCGAGCGTGAAGTGCAGCGTCTTCGCGCCTTTCACGCCGTTCGTGAAAAGCGATTCGCCGGACGTTTCCTCCACGGTCGAAAAACCCGCGACCCACAAATCCTCGCGCGGCGTGAGGCGCAAACTCTTGCCGCCATCGGAACCGAAACGCACGCGCACCGGCGTCCCGCCTTTGATCTTGAGATCGCGCGCGTTCGCGTCCCACACGCCGCCGGTGCCTTCCTGCGCGGCGGCATCCACATTGAAACGGAACTGATACGTGACGGTGACCGCGCCGCCCGTCGTGGCCTGGAGCGGCAGATCCAGATTCGGCGCAAACTCGCGCGCCGCCCTGAAGTCGCGCGGGTCCGCCACATCGGGTGCGATGACCGCGATGGCCTTCGCGCGCGGCACCTCCGCGGGATCGGCGATGAGCGCGCGGAAGCCCGTGCTCTGCTGCGGCAGCTTCGGGCTCCCGACGATGGCACGGCCAAGCGCGACGTATTTTTCCAGCAGGAGCGGCGAGAGATTCATTGCCTCGCCGCGATTCGCGAAGCCGTGCTCCGCGCGATTCCCACCCGGCAGACCGGCGTCAGGCAGCAGCACCGCGTACTTCATTCCGTATTCGCGTACCGGCGCCTCCACGCGTTCGGGCATGCGGCCCACGCCCGGCTGGAAGTAATCGCCGACGACCGGCAGGCGTTCGGGGAAGACGAAAATATCGAGCTTCAGCCCGAACAAATCACGCACCGTGTTGTTGTATTCCAGCCGCGTGAGCCGGCGCAGCACCGCGCGCCCGGGATCGCGCGCGCCGAGCTGCGGATCGGGTCGCGCGGCGATGTCCGCGATCCACGCGAGCAGCTTTGCACGCTCCGCACCGGTCGGCTGTGCGTCGCGTTTTGGCGGCGGCATCTGGTGCGATTCCACCTTGTTGAAAACCGACGTCCACACTTCGCGATCGGCCATCACAGCGGCGTCGCTGGTGAAGCGTTCGAGATTCACGCCGCCCTTCGGCTTTGCTTCGTCGCCGTGGCAATCGAAACATTGCGCCTCGAGCAGCGGCCGGATTTCGCGGGCGAAATCCGGCGTGGCCTGCGCGCTCGCAGCAGTGCAGAGAATGGCGACGACGCGGCGATTCACGCGCGGACTTGGCTGATGATGCCCGTGCTGTCCGCGAAGCGTTCGCGCTTCACGCCGGCGGATTGCGCGAGCGTGAGCCACAGATTTGCCAGCGGCACTTCACCGGCAAAATGATGATGCGCGCCGGGCGTGAGCGCACCGCCGGCACGGCCCGCGAGCAGCACTTCGAGGTCGGAATATTTGTGCGAGTCGCCATCGCTCAGGCCGCTGCCCATGACCACGCAGCACGAGTCGAGCAGCGTGCCTTCGCCTTCGCGGATGCCGCGCAGCCGCCCTACGACATGCGCGAACAGCTCGACGTGAAACCGATCAATCTTCGTCAGCGCGGCCTTGGCGGCGTCGCCCTTTGTGTGCGTGAGGACGTGGTGATTCTGCGGCTTGTCGAAGACACCGTGAAACATGCGCGGCGAATCCCATCGCTCCGGGTCCACGATGAGCGAGGCCACGCGCGTGAGATCATTTTGAAAGGCGAGCACGATGAGTTCGCCCATGAGCCGCAGGTAATCGCCGCGCTGCTCGGGAATCCCCTCGGGCTCGGGAATCGGCGGCTTGCGCAGACGCTTCGCGGCCTTCTCCGCCAGTTCGATGCGCCGCTCGGTGGCGCGCACGCTTTCGAGATACTCGCCGAGTTTTTCCTGATCAGTCCGACCCAGCCGCGCGTGCAACGCCTTCGCATCCGCGAGCACCACATCGAGCACGCTCCGTGTGGGCCGTCCGCCAGTGCCGAAGAGCCGCTGGAAAACTGCACGCGGATTTTTCTCCACGCCTGCCGCGTAGCCCGGCGCGGCCCACGAGATGCACTCGTAGTAGCGCGTCTCCTTGCTGTCGGCGAAATCGTTGCAGCTCAGTTCCATCGAAGGCAGCGCAGTCTCGCCGCCGATCTCTCGCGCGATGATCTGGTCGAGCGTGGCGTTCGTCGGGAAGCCGCCATCGAGCGTCTCGCTCGGCGGCGAACTCGTGAGCCAGCACGCGCCGCACTGCGCATGCACGCCGGTGCCGCCGACGAAGGTGCGATCCAGCCCCGTGCAAATCGTGATCTCCTTGCGCAATTCCGCGAGCGGCTCGAGTGCGGGCGTCAGTTCCCAGTCCACGCCAGTCGTCTTCGGGGCAAAGGTCTGCTGGTTGTAGCCATTCGGCGTGTAGAGAAAGGCGAAGCGCTGCGGCGGTTTCGCGGCGGCAGCGCGAGCGCGGGGCACCATCGCCTCCAGCCACGGCAACGCGACGGCTGTGCCGAGTCCGCGGAGAAAAGTTCGGCGATGCATAGTGAGGAGGTGACGCAGAACTCTGGCCAAAGCACGGCTTGGTATCCATCCCAAAGCAACGACTGATGTCACGAATGGTCACGGCAGGCTGGCGATCAATCATCGGCTCCCAACGAACCCAGTAGCCTCCATTTCTCACACACCCTGCGCGGAGCGCGACACGATGTAGCGGCGTGGCCGGAGCGAAAAGTGGCTCGGGCTTCAGCCCGAAAGCGCCGTGGGATTGGACTGAAGCCCAAGCTACATTTTGCGCCGCCGATCTTTGCTCCCGCAGGGTGTGATACGATTTCTACAATCAGACTGCACGAACCGGCGACGCGCCGGAAAGTGACACAGCCCGTCCCGGCTGTGTTTCGCCGCCCGCACAGCCGGGACGG
>JAYVRQ010000506.1:0-4269 GCA_043776145.1 Chthoniobacteraceae bacterium | reverse complement strand
GGCGCGTGGGCAGATCGCGCACAAATTTTTCAAGCCCGTCGCGCGTGATCACTTCGCCACCGGTCTTCCGCGCGAGCGCCTCCATGAGCGCGCGGTTCGGCGCGAGCCGGCGGAACTCATCCGCATCGAAGTTCGTGCTCCACCCGGTCTGCGCGGTGCCGGCACTCGCACCGTTCTCATTGAGCACAGTCGCCTCCACGCGGTAGCCACCACTCTCGCGCGGGACGTAGTTCGCAAGATACACGCCCGCGTCCTTCGGTGACGGCTCGGCAGGAATGATCAGCTCGGCATCGGGCCCCTTCGCGCCAGCGCGGATGACCTTCACGGTGACGCGCGCATTATCAATCGGCTCGAACTTCGCATCGCGCGCCTTCACTTCGATCCGCACGCCCTGCCCATCCGACTGCGGCTCGGCGTGGACTTCGATCGCGCCCGGCACATCCGCGACCAGCCAGCGCACCATCTGCCGCCAGGCACGCCCGAGATCCTTCTGCCGCTCTTCGTCACCGAGTCCGCCATGCCAGAGATCGCCGAGCAGCAATGCAGCCGTGCGCCCGCGCCCGAAGCGCTGCGTGACGAGCGCTGGGAGTTCGCGCTTCCCGTCGTTCACTGTCGCGATGACGGTCGCGGCGGGTTTCGCGCTGCCAGTGTGATTCAGGATTCCAAATGCGGGCAGCTCCGCGAGGCGCTTCCCTTCATCCTGCTCTGTCGTACGGAGCCGCGCCCACGGCGAAAGCCAGCCCTCGCGCGTGAGCGAAAGGCGCAGTTCGCCGGGCTCCTGCATCGTGCGTCCTTCGAGATACACCGGCAGCATTTCGCCAATCGCCGTGTGCGCGAAATTCCCATCCGCAAACGAGTCGGCACCGCCGAGCATGAGGAAGCCACCGCCACGCTCGCTGACAAATCGCTGGATGAGCGACATCTGCGCCGCCGTAAAAAACTCGGCCTCGACCTTATCCACGATGATCGCGCGGTAACGGAAAAGCTCCTCCGCCGACTTCGGAAAGCCGCCCACCAGTTCCTTCTCATCCTCCGTCCCGAGCCGCACCATCACCGGCTGATCGTAGCGTTCGATTTCCTCCTTCGACTGATTCGCGAATCCGCGGAACAAGGGATTCGACGACTCACCCGCACGTCCGCGAAACTCAAACTTGGGTTCGCGTTTCGCGATCCGGATCAGGCCGACGAGCTGCGTCTGTTCCTCGCCTTCGAGCGCACGGCGGAGGAACTTGTATTCCCAGTTTGGCCGCCCCGCGAGATACAGCACGCGATACGGCCCGCCCCCGCGATCCACGGTCACGACCGCCTCGTTGTTCGCCATGGTCATCTCCGGCGCGCCCGCGATTTTTGCGGCGACGCTGAGACGGTACGACACGACGCCCGCGTGTTCCGGCTTCAGCCGAAAATGAAAGACAACCTTCTTCGCATCAGCCGGCACTTTGACCACTTCACTCGCCGCCGGCTTCGCATTCGCATCCGGCGGATCGGAAGTGATCGGAAAAAGTCGGCCCACGATTTCCTCATTCGCAAAACCCGAGACCCCGACATCCGCCTGCACTTCCACCGGTGCATCGTCGAACGACGTGAGCGTCACCGCGGTGTTTGTGATGGCGATGTCACGCCCCGCATTGTCGCTGCCAAAGACAACTGGATACACGGGCGGCAATCCGTCCATCGCGTTCGCCTCCGCGAGGTCGCTGGCATTGCCATCGGTCATCAGAAAAATCCCCGCGAGCGGCTGTCCATGATGCCGCAATGCCACCTGCCTCAACGATTCACCGAGCGCACTCGTGCGACCGTCGAAGGTCATCTCCGCAAATGCATCCGTCGGCCGCAGTCGGGAATCGGCGAGGTAATTCCGAACCTCGAAATTTTCCGCAAGTGACTTCCGCCACTCGCTGCCCTTGCCGGCCAGCGTGTCACGAATGTCCTCCCCGCGCGACTGCTTCGCATCCGGCTCCCTGAGCGCCATGCTGCGGCTGTTGTCAGCGACGATTGCAAAGACATTCGCGCCCGGCTTCGCCTTCTCGCGACTCCACATCGGCTCCAGCAGGCACGCAAGCAGCGCGGCGACGCCGAGCAGTTTCAAAGTGGCGCAGGAAAGTTTCAGCGGGCCCGATGCCGCACTGCGCAAGTATGACCACGCAACGATAAGCAACGCGACCGCACCCGCCACGAGCACTGGTGCCAGCCACGCTTTTCCGACTAGGAATACGGCACCGAAAACCATCAGCGGCTCCTGCCGAGTTCCTCGTAATACCGGCGCACCCGGTCCGAGTATTTCACCGGCACGGGATCGCGATCAATGGGCACGAGCGATTCGCGCGACTCGCGTTTTGCAAGTTCATCGTTCAGCCGGCTGCGGAGTTCCGCCAGCGGCTTGCTGATTCGCGATTTTACAATGTCCCACTTCGGCTGCGCGCCCTCGCGTTTGAATTCCGAGCGCATCACCTTCGCCGCCTCGCGGATGTCCGCCACCTCCCGGCGCAGTTCCGGCCTATCGAGCATCTCCTCCACATTCCGCAGCCGATCCGACCAATCCACAAAGCCATCGCCCGTCAGCGGCGCACGCTGTTCCAACTGCGGCCCGCCGCCGCCGCCACCGCCGTTGTTGTTGCCGCCGTTCTGCGTTCCAGCGGACGACGCGACACCTGCAAGACCCGACGCCGCACGTTTGCCGCCCTGCCTGCTTCCGCCCGGCTGTCCGTCGGCATTTGTTTGGGAAAGTTGCGATTCTCCCTCGGAAGCCGCGCTGCCCTTTCCACCGCCCTGCTTTCCGTCACCTCCACCTTTACCCCCCTGCCCCTTCTGCCCGTTGTTGTTTTGTCCATCACCCTTTTGCCCCTCGCCTTTCTGCCCGTTGTTGTTCTGGCCATCACCCTTTTGTCCCTCGCCCTTCTGCCCGTTGTTGTTTTGTCCATCACCTTTTTGCCCCTCGCCCTTCTGCCCGTTGTTGTTCTGGCCATCGCCCTTTTGTCCCTCACCCTTCTGAGCGCCATTTTTTTGTCGCTCCCCACCCTGCGAATCGCCTTTTTCCCCATCCGCTTTTTCGCCCTCTTGCGCCGTCGCCTCGCCGCCGTCGCGCGGCGTTGATTGTTCGTCTTGGGCGTTGGGCGTTGGCTCGCGCGAGCCGTCTTTCCGCCGCGCTCCCTCGTTATTCGAGGCCAAATCCGGACGCGCCTCCGCAATCTCCCGCTCAAGCTGCTTCCCGAGCGAATCGAGTTCCGCCCGCGCCTGCCGCAGCGCCTCCGCCTCGTCGCCGAGCACACTCCCCGCTGCGCGTTCCACGCCGCTCTTCACCTTGTCCACTTCACCGCGCGCCTTTTGCTCAAAGTCCTTCGCCTGTGACTCCATGCCGCGCCGCGCGAGTTCGCCAGCCTTCTTCAGCGTCTCGTCCGTGCCTGCCTGCGCATTCTCGCGCAGCGTGTCGTAAAGCTGCTTCGCCAGCAGCGGCTCGGCGGCCTCGGCCTGTTCGGAAACTCGCTGCATGTGCTCGCGCAACTCTCCGAGCCCCTTCTGCTGCTTTTCAAAATCCTCCGCCAGCTTCTCACGCGGGCTCGTTCCATCGAGTGTGCGACGCTGCTTCTCCTCCGGCTTGGCATCGATCTGCTCCGCGATTTCCTGCTGCTTCTGCGACAGCTCACGCGCATCCGCGCGCATCTGCCGCATCTCGTCCTTGATCTCCCCGCTCGCCTTCTTCCGCAATTCGTCACGCATTTTTTGAAAGCCCTGCTCCGCGCGTTTTCCCTCGGCAAGTGCGCGCGATGCCTCGCCCTTCTGCATGGACTCCGCGGCCTGCTGCGCATCATTGCGCGTCTGCTCGAGTTGCTTGCGCTCCTCCGCGAAACGCGACTGGTTTTCCTGCTTCTCCATCTTCTGCTTCAGCTCATCCGCATCGGCGAGAAGCTGCTGCTCATCCTCGCGAAGCCGCTTGAGCTGACGCCGCGCCTCCTCGCGCTCCTTCTCCGTCTTCGCCTCCTCGATGGCTGTCTGCAATTCCTTCACGCGTTCATTGATGTCCGCCTGCCGCTGCGCGAGTTCCTTCAGCCGGTTCAGCGCGGCGAGCTGTTCCTTCTGCTGCTCGTTCTGCGGCTGCTCGGCCTCCTTCTGCGTCTCGTAACGCTTCTTCTCATCCTTCATTTCGAGCTGATCGAGCTGCGCCCTCTGCTTGTCTCCCTGCTGTCCCTTGCCCTTTCCCTTCTGCTGTTTTCGCTGCACGCGAAACTCATGCGCCGCGAGTTTCAGAAGACCGTTGTAGGCCGACTGCTC
>JAYVRQ010000505.1:0-4270 GCA_043776145.1 Chthoniobacteraceae bacterium | reverse complement strand
CGGCGAGTTCAGCAGGAGAGAGCATGGTGGATTTCAGATTTCAGATTTTTGATTTCAGATTGTCCGGCTTTGCCTGGCGTGCGCGCTTCGGATTCTGAAAATCTGAAATCAAAAATCTGAAATCCCTTCACCCCTTCTCCGGCGGCAACTCCACGATCTCGAACCAATACTTTTCCAGCGTCTGCAAAATATCCACGAGCGCCTCGAAGGTCACCGGCTTCACGATGTAGCTGTTCACGCCGAGGTCGTAGCTTTTGTAAATATCCTCGTCGGCCTTCGACGTGGTGAGCACGACGACCGGGATCGTGCGCAGCGCCGGATCGGTTTTGATTTCCTTGAGCACGGTGCGCCCGTCTTTGCGCGGCATGTTCAGGTCGAGCAGGATCAGGCCGGGGCGCGGCGCTTCGGCAGGCGGGGAAAATTTGCCCTCCTTGCGCAGGTACTCGAGCAACTCCTCGCCGTTCTCGACGAAACGAATTTCGTTGATGAGGCGTCCCTCTTCGAGCGCCTCCTTCGTGAGGATGCGGTCGTCCGAGTCGTCGTCGGCCATCAGGATGGTTATTGGCATGGCGTCTTTAATCATGGGTCGGTGGCGCGGGTTGTTTCACTGGCAGTGTCACGATAAACGTCGCTCCCTTTCCATCCACACTTTTAGCCACAATTGCGCCGCCGTGCCTATCGGTAATTTTCCGGCACACCGCGAGGCCGATGCCCGTGCCCTCGTATTCCTGCCGCGTGTGGAGCCGCCGGAAGACGATGAAAATCTGATCCGCGAATTTTTGCTCGAAGCCGATGCCGTTGTCCTGAACCGTGATGTGGCAAATCTCGCCGCCGCGCGATGCGCCGGGAATTTCACTGCCGGTGGCGACGGCTGTTTCGCAGCCGATCGTGATGACGGGCGGCTCGCCGAGCCGCTGAAATTTGAGCGCGTTGGTGAGGAGGTTTTGAAAAAGCTGCCGCATCTGAAGCGGGTCGGCGTCGATGAGCGGCAGCGGCGCGAGTTCGATGCGCGCGTGCTTGTCCTCGATCGCGACTTCGAGATCGCCCAGCACGTCGGCGACGATTTTGCCGAGGTTGCACCGCGCGAACGGCTGCGCGCGGCTCGCAACGCGCGAGAGCTTCAGCAAGTCCTGGATGAGCACCTGCATTCGCTCGGACGCATTCTGCATTCGCGCAAGGTAGTCGCGTCCCTGCTCACCGATTTCGTTGCCGCACTTCGCGCGCAGTCGGTCGCCGAAGGCCTGAATTTTCCGCAGCGGCTCCTGCAAATCGTGCGACGCGACCGAGGCGAAGCTGTCCAGTTCCGCGTTGCTGCGTTCGAGCTTCTCGGCGAACCGCTTCAATTTTTCATCCGCCTCCTTCCGCGCCGTGATGTCGCTGCTCACGCACACGACGCCGACGACGCGCCCCGCCGGATCGCGCAGCGGCATTTTCGTCGTGGAAAGCCATGCGACATTCGGCGAGGTGGGTCGCGCGGGTTCTTCGCGATTGCGAATCGGCGCGCCCGTTTCGATGACGTAAAGATCGTCGGCGTGGTACCGCTCGGCGAGCGCCTGCGGGAAAAAATCGAACACCGTGCGCCCCTCGATGCTCTCGCTCGCGCGCAGCCCGAGATAGAGCCGGTGCGAACGATTCTGCGTGATGTAGCGCCCCTGCCGGTCCTTCACGAAAACGTGATCGGGCATCGCGTCCATGATGTTCGAGAGCAGGTTCGCCTGCTGCGCGAGCGCCTCCTCCGCGCGCTGCCGCCGCGCCACATCGCGCAGGATGAGAAAACCCGCGCCGCCCAGCGCGACGAACGTCAGCGCCGTCCCCGCGATCATCACGAAATTCGCCGCCTGCCCGATGCTCTGCGTCAACTCCGAACGCTCGGCGCGCAGCACCGCCTCCGCCGTTTCAAAATCCAGAACCACCGCGCGCAACTCCCGCATGATCTCGTCCGTCTTCGTCCGGGCGAAAAGCGCCGCCGCCTCCTTGAACCCGCCCGCCTCCCGCGCCGCGATCTCCTGCTTTTCCACCTCCATGATGCGCGACACCAGCAGGCTCAGCCGATCCACGCGGACGCTCTGCTCGGGCCGGTCCGCGGTCTTCTCCTTCAGGGTGCGGAAGGTGTAGGAAATATCCGCCTGCGCCTTTTGATAATCCTCCAGCGCCGCCTTCTCGCCGGTGATGAGGAAGCCGCGATGCGCGCTCTCCATTTCCATGACGTGGCGCATCAGCTTCTCCGCGAGTTCCAGCGTCTCGCGACTCTCCGCGACGAGTTTCGCCGTGGTCAAAAACGTGTCGGTGCTCTTCCAAGTGACGAAGAGAATCAGCGCCAGAATGAACAGCAGGGAGCCGAAACCCGCGACGACTCTGCGCCGGATTGAAGGCGGTTTTAGCGAGAGGGGATTGGGCAGTGACATCCGGGAGCGGCGATGGCGGAGGGGGTGGGATTCGAACCCACGGAGCCTTGCGGCTCTCCGGTTTTCAAGACCGGCGCGTTAGACCGCTCTGCCACCCCTCCGAGTCTGCGTATTCAAGGCGCTGCCGTCCGTTTTTCCAATCGTTCTTTTTTTGCGCGGCATTTTCCGCGTTCTTAACGCTTCGCCTTCAACGTGCCGAGATACGCGACGACATCGCGAAGCTGGCGCTTGCTGAGGATCGCGCCCATCGGCGGCATCATGGAAACGGGCGGCGTCTGCGAGGCGATGTCCGCGCTGGCGATGGCGATCTCTTTTCCATCCGGCAGCCGCACGCGAATCGCGCCGGCTTTTTCTCCAAGCAATGTTCCAGCGATCATCTCGCCGTTCTTTTTCACGATGGAAACGAGGCCGTATCCCGCCGCGACTTTTGCGCCGGGCGTGACGAGCGATTCGAGCAGATAACGCCGGTCGCCGCGCGAGGCGACGCCTGTGAGCGCGGGACCGACTTCGCTGCCGCCCGCGCCCTCAAAGCGGTGGCACGCGACGCAATTCGCCGACACATTTTCCAGCGCGATGTCGCGCCCGATTTTCGCATCGCCGCCTTCGAGGCATTCGGTGAAAGCGGCGAGTAGGTCCGACTCGGACGCGCGATTTTTTTCAAAGCGGGCGAGGGCTTCCGCGATGGCCGGCGATGCTTTCGCGCGCACGGCGGCGGCTTCGAGCAGGTCGAGTTGGAGCGCGGGCAGGGTGCCTTTGTCGAGGACGCGTATGAAGAGCGAGTCCGCTTGCGGCCATTGTATCTCGCCGAGGACGGCCCAGGCGGTTTGCCCAAGTATTGGATTACCATCGTTGAGAAATCCGCGTGCCGCGCCGAATGCGCTGGCCGAATTGTGTTTCGCGACAAGGCGCAAGGCTTCGCTGACAAGAATGTTGTCGTCACCTCCCTGCGGCAGTGAGAGCCACCTTTCCAGAAGGCCGGCAAGCTGTGGCCAATTTGCATCCTGCGCGGCGTGAAGGCGCAGGGCTTCGAGGCGGACGCTGGCGGGAATGTTTGGATCGACGAGGATGCTTTCAGATTTTTCGGCGGGGACTTGGAGTTGCAGCTTCACCAAAACTTCCAGCGCGAGCGCGCGGAGCGCCGGGGATTCGAGCGCGAGCAGCGCATCGACGCGCGGCTGCAAGGCGGCGCGCAACGCAGCGGCGGCGTCCTCGCCGCGCGGCGCGGAAGCGGCGGGGACGCCGCCGCTACGGGCGCGGTAGCGACCATCGACGCGGTCGAGTTTTGGCGGCGCGAGCCAGAGCGCGAGCAGCGAGAGAGCCTCGGCGCGTGTGGATTCGGGGCCGGTTTTTCCGAGCGCGAAATCGGCGGTGCGCAACGCGGCTTCAGGTGTACCGATGCGGAAGTTCGCATTCACCGCGCGCCGGAGAGCGGCTTCGGTGCTGGTTTCCGGGGCGGCGGGGAGCCATGCGGCGAGTCGCGGCAGTGCGTCGGGAATGCCGGTGTCATCGTGAATCGCGATGGCGGCTTCCGCGGCGAATCGCGGGTCAGAGTCCGTGAGAAACTCGGCGACCGCGGCATCGTGATTGCGCGCGAGCGCGAGCAGACACGCGAGGCGCACCGCTCGATCGGGTTCGCGCGCGGCGGCGGCGAGTTCGCCCGGATTCGCACACGCGGCGAGGCCGGTCACGAGTGCGTGGCGCAACCACGGATCGCCGTCGCCGTGTTCGCGCACGGCCTTGAGCAGCGGCGCGACAGCAAGGTGGATTTTCAGACGTGCAGCGGCGAGCGCCGCGTGGAAGCACACGCGTGGGTTTGCATCGGCGATCAGCGCAGTGACCGCTCCCATCGGCAGCGCGGAATCCGC
>JAYVRQ010000504.1:0-4279 GCA_043776145.1 Chthoniobacteraceae bacterium | reverse complement strand
GAAAAACGAAGACATCTCTTGAAAAACGTCCAAAAATCGTGCATTCCGCACGCTCTATCCAACCGCGCCCGCTTGTGTCAACCGGATAATCCCGGTTCGTTGAGCGGATTGGTCTCCGTGATCGGCCAGCCCAATTCGGTGCGAACGGTGATATTCCAAGTCGCGGCCTGCGCGGTGCCGAAGGCGGTGGTGCGACTGCTCAGGAAACCAGTCGTCGGGTCGTACGCGAACCGGGCCTCGTTCCCATTGGCGTCCTTTGACGAAATGACAAGGCCGCGAGCGTCGTAGGCGTGCTCGGCGAGCGTGCCGAAATTTGCGCCACCAACCGGACCATCGCGGTGAAAGCGAAGATTGCCTGCGCTGTCGTATTCGTAGCGATTCTCCCAACCGGCGGAAGCTTCGGCAGTCGCAGCGCGAGTGTCTTTGAGTGGCTTGTTAAGCAACGTGGCACCCACAAGATGGCCGTTCGTGCTGCCGGGCGGATCGGTTGTCTGGGCGTATGTCCACTCGGTCTTCTCGCCCAGACCGTTGATCCGCGAGGTGATATTCGATCGTCCGTCGTAGGTCATCGCGCTGCGGATACCGCGAGCGTCGGTGGTAGTGAGCACGTCGCCGGAAACGGGATCGTATTCGTAGCTCGTGGTGAAGCCCAGCGGATCGAGGCGAGAGAGCAGACGGAGTTTGCGGTCGAAAGTGTCCACCACCGGGCGATTCAACGCCGAGTTACTGCCGTGCAACTCAGTAGTCGTAAGCTGGCGCAAAGCCGGTTTGTTGTATTCAAACTGTGTGGAGCGTCCGAGGGCGTCCATCTCAGATGTCTTGCGGCCATAAGTGTCGTAGGCGATTCGGGTGTCGTTTAGCCCGCGTGGGTCCACGATGCGTTCGAGCAAACCCTGGCCATTGTAAAAGAACTGCCACTGCATGCTGGCGACCGGAGAGTAGGGAGCGGGGCCGGCGATGGACTTTGTCGCCAGAACTGTCTGCGGCTGGCCTGCAACAGTAATGGTGGTGTAGGTAAAGGTCACCGTCCACTTGGCTGCTGGGTTGGCAGTCGGGCCGTTAACGGAAGTGAGGAGCCCAGCGTTGTCATACCCAAATGTCCATGTGCCGCCCGCGGTGTCTGTAATTGTCGAGAGGCGCCCCGAAAACTCGTCGTAAGTAAAGCTCTGGGTATTTCCGTTAAAGTCGCGGATGTGAGTCAATTTTCCGGCGACAAGTGAATCGGGCCAGTTCGTGGGGTGGTAAAACTTGTGAATGATCCGCTCAGGAGTCGTCCATTCGATATAGTCGCCAAATTCCACCTCGCGCAACTCGCCGCGGTATTCCTTGTGAACGGTTGTGAATGTGCCGCCGGACTGCCGCTTCCAAGTTTCGATGCTACCACTCGACGTGAGCATCCCAATATACGCGTTGCTGCCGACGAGATAGAGACTGCCACCGATAAGACGCGTCTGATAGGCGTGCCGCCAGCCGCGTCCCATGACGCTATCCTCCGAGAAAACGTCCAGGCCACCCTCGAGAACCTGTCCATTGTAGCCGATGCCGCTGCTGTAGCCGAACCCCAAGTTGAAGGAAACGCCGGGGCCGGACCGCTGAATCGCATCTTGATTCCATGAGAAGCCGCCATTCAGCGACGAGACGGCATCCTGCCCGTAGTTCTTCCTTGAATCGAAAACAGACTGTTCGCCTTGAAGGTCAGTTTCAGGAAAATCAATCGAGCCCGACCCTTGTTTGAGGACAGCTTCCGTTCCCGTCGGCGGTGTGGTTGCGAAGTTCTTGAGGTTGTCAGTGGAATTGGCAGCATAGGCCAATTTGAAATATCCCCGCAGGCCCGGAAATGCCGCCAGAATATCACGCAGCATATTCGTGAAGTTCTCCGCACGAGTGAGCGCGCGTTGGTAGATGGCCACTTCCTGAATTTCGCCCCGCAGGTACTTCCCATTGCCCCAACCACCAATGGAGACGCCATCTGTCGTATTGGAGTTCCCAGCAACCGTTACCGCGGTCGTCACCTGGCGACCATCGACATAAACCGTGAGCGTCGTATTTGAGCGCACCACGGCGACGTGATACCAACGTTCGAGGAATGGACGCTCGATGAGCTTGAGAGGCGCGTCAGCCCCACCGGACCCGCGTGACGAGAATTCAACGCTTCCGGAGGTCGCGTTCAGATAAATGGCGTAAGCGTGATTGTTGGCGGGACTCGTCCGGCTGTTGACGACGATCGCCATATCTTCGGTGAGGTCGAAATTACTCGGGATGGAGATTTTGAACCAGCACGCGACGGTCAGCGCATTGGTGGCGTTGTTCCAAGTGAGGGCGGAAGTCGGATCGGCTCCAACGGACTCGACACGGGCGCTTCCGGGAAAGATCCCGGCAAAAAGCTGCGAGAAGCCACCAAGCCATACGACAGCAAAAAGCGAAAATTTGCCAAGCCATAAGCGGTAAGCGTTCATGAGCGCGGAGAGGGGGCAGCCATGTGCTTCACGTTGTTGCAGCGCACGACTAGAAAGCCCCTCGGCGTCTGTTGTAGGACGACCTCAGCGCGGATGCCATCACGTTCCATGCGGAAGGCGACGCAGCTTTCGACGGGCAGATGCGCGGACTCGGCCCAGCGCTTTGCTTCGTCGGGAAATACTTCGGTGAGCGGTCCGAAGCGCGCGTGGCACTGCAATTCGGCGAGCCCTTCCGGGGAGATTTCATCGCGCAGGATTTCGGCGAGCCAGCGGGCCTGCTCGGCGGGAGCTTTTTCCGCAGCCGCCGATGGGATGTGAAAGAGTGGAAGCGATTGGGAAGGATCGGCGGAGATCAGCGCGCGTTCGATATTTCCAAGAACTGCGAAGGCGCTGCGGCGAGGTGCGCCGCGTTGGTGGCGAACTACGAGGAACGCGATTCCCACAACGAGTGAGAGGAGCGCGGCACAGCACCACACCGACGACCGCGAGAACCGAGTGGGCATTTGGAAGGCAGGAGAACAATTCATGGGGAGACACGCGGAGACTGAACGGGTGATCCAATGCGGTAAAGCGCCATTCAGCGGAGTATTTGAAATGGGCGTGATTGAAAGTGGGCCGGATGATTTGAAGGACGGGGGAAACGGATGGCGCGCTGCTTTCCGTTTTTTCCGCCTGTTTGTTTCGGATTTTCATCCATCGCGGCACCGAGGCACGCATCTAGCTAAGTCATGGAATGAGAAAGCGCCCATGACTCAGACCACACCGCCCACCACCGAGGAACGCGAACAGATCATGCAGACGATCGAGATGTTCGGCGTCATCGTTCAATCGTCTCCAAACGACTCTCAATCGCTGGAAATTCTCAAGGATGCTTTCGTGCGAATCGGGCAGGTGGCCGAGGCGATGGATGCGGCGAAGAAGCTCGCGGAGATTTTCACGGCGGCGGAGCAGTATCCGAAGGCGGTGCGGGAGTACGAATACATCCTCGATCACGAGCCGGCGAATGTGGAGGTGATGGCGGCGCTCGGTGAGGTCGAGGAAAAGCTGCGCGCGGCTAAGGCGAGCGGGAAGATCGGCGACGATGTTTGCGATGGGTCGAACAAAGCCAGCCAGCTCATGGCCACCGGTCAGACGATGCAGGCCACGACGAAAAGCGCGGCGGCCATCGACGCGGTGACGAAGACGCTCACCAGCGACGATGGCAATGACGCGCTCGTGAAATTTCTGCTGCTGCACCGCATCGCGCCGGAGGACTTGGTGAAGTCGTCGAACGAGCGCATTGCCAAAAAGAACAAGGATCTCGCGCCGAACACGATGGCGCATTCGCTGCTCGATGACGTGGTGCGCCGCGCGGGCCTCGATCTGGAGACGACTCTCTGCACGATCGTCGATCGCTCGAAGCTCTCTTATATTCCCCTCGAATACTACGAGGTGGACCGGCAGGTGGTGAAGATGCTGCCGGAATCGCTGACGCTGGGACGCCTGATCGTCCCGTTCGATGTGATGAGCCGCACGCTGATGGTGGCGATGGCGAACCCATTCGACTCGCTGGGCAAGGAGGCCGTCCAGCAGCTTCTCGATTTCAACATCCAGTGGCACATCGCCTCGCCCGCCGCGATCACGAAGGTGCTCAGCGATATTTACCGCGTGTCCGCGCCGGGCATCATCGGCGGGGCGCCGGAGCCGTCCGGGTCCGGGTTCAAGCTCGCCACCGCGCAATAATTTATGGCCGTCAAAGCTCTCGGAGAACGCATCGCGGATGTCCTGATCGAGGACGGACTGCTGCTGCCCAATCAACTGGAAGAAGCCACGGAACTGCAAAA